>SLSL01000026.1 GCA_007130465.1 Halanaerobiaceae bacterium
AAAATGGTTTAGGCAAATGCGGAGTTAAAAATCTCTTAACTCCAACTGGACCAGACCCTGGGCCTCCACCACCATGTGGTGTTGAAAATGTTTTATGGAGATTGAAATGCATAACATCAAAATTCATATCTCCTGGGCGGGCATAACTTAAAATAGCATTCATGTTAGCTCCATCATAATACAAGAGACCGCCGGCATCATGAACCATATCTGCTATTTCGCAGATATCTTGTTCAAAAATCCCAAGTGTATTAGGATTTGTTAGCATTAAAGCTGCTACATCATCATCAAGGGCCTCTCTTAAACTATCTAAATCAACCATGCCTCGTTCATTTGACTCTATTTCTACCGCTTCATAGCCTGCCATTGTTGCTGTGGCTGGATTAGTACCATGAGCAGAGTCAGGCACGATAACTTTATGCCTTTTTTCTCCTCTGGTTTCGAAATACTTTCTAATTATCATTAAGCCAACATATTCACCGTGAGCTCCTGATGCAGGTTGGATAGTAACTTCATCCATGCCACTAATTTCAGCAAGATATCTTTTAAGATCATATAACATTGAAAGACTTCCCTGAACCTCATTGACTGGCTGGAATGGATGGATATTAGCCAGACCAGGAATTCTAGCAACATCTTCATTAATCTTTGGATTATATTTCATTGTACAAGATCCCAGAGGATAGATACCTGAATCAACACCATAGTTCATCTCTGAAAGGCTGGTGAAATGCCTTACTACATCTACCTCACTAACCTCAGGTAAATCAGGTGCTTCATCTCTAACTGTCCCTTCAGGAAGGCTAGCTTTTGGGTCTACACTTTCAACATCTAAATCAGGTAGACTATAACCTTTTCTGCCTGGAGTACTAAAGTCTTTAATTAGAGGTTCATTCATTGATTGCCACCTCCATTGCTGTAACAAATTTATCTAAATCTTCTCTAGTCTTCTTTTCAGTTACACAGATTAATAAACCTTCTTCTTCACCAAACTGAGAAAGGTCAACTCCAGCCAGAATACATTTATCATATAGTTCACTAAATACTTCTGCAGCTGGCTTTTCTGTCTTAACCCAGATTTCATGGAAATGGTTATCCCCATTAACTACTTCTAAACCAGAAATCCCTTCTAATCTTCCCTTTAAATAGCGGGTCTTATTAAATGATTGATAGGCAACTTCTTCAATACCTTTTTTACCCATAGTTGCCATATAGATTGTTGCCATCAAGGCATTTAGAGATTCATTGGTACAGATATTAGAAGTAGCTTTTTCTCTTCTAATATGCTGTTCTCTGGTCTGCATGGTCATGACAAAGCCTTCCTGGCCTTCGACATCTTCAGTTTTACCGACCAGCCGGCCTGGCATCTGCCTTAAGAGACGGCGATCATCTTTTATTGCCATATAGCCAAGATAAGGGCCGCCATAATTTACTCCATTTCCAAGGGGCTGACCTTCACCGATCACAATATCAGCTCCAAATTCCCCTGGAGGAGTTAACATGCCCAGAGCAATCGGATTTGCAACTACTATAAATAGAGTCTTCTTCTGTTTTTCAATCATCTCAGATAGCTTCTTCATATCCTCAACTGAACCATAAAAGTTTGGATATTGAATTATCACTGCTGCAGTCTGATCATCAAGGGACTCTTCAAGTTGATCAAGATCTGTCAAAGACCCTGAAAGCTCTATTTCATCAAACTTAGCATCATGGGGGCCACCATAAGTCCTTGCTATTTCTCTATAGGACGGGTGGATAGATTTAGGCATTATAACTTTATTTAATCTTGTATGTCTTAAAGCCATTATGACTGCTTCACCTACTGCAGAGCCACCATCTAATAATGAAGCATTAGCGATGCCCATCCCTGTCAATTCAGCAATCATGCTCTGATATTCGTAAATGGCCTGGAGGGTTCCCTGACTTAATTCAGCCTGATATGGCGTATACGCCGTATAAAACTCTGATCTTAAAACCATATGATCTATAATAGATGGTATATAGTGATCATAAGCCCCTGCTCCTAAATAGCTATCTGCTTCAGTTAGATCAGTATTCCGTGAAGCCCGTTCATTAACTAAATTCATCATTTCCAACTCTGAGATAGGTTCAGGTAACTCTAATGGTTTATCAAGTTTTATATTATCAGGAATAGCTGAAAAAAGATCAGTAATTTCCTCCACACCTATATCAGAGAGCATCTTCTCCTGTTCTTCAGGTGTGTTAGAAATATATTTCATTTAGGCTTCCTCCTCTAGAAAGCTAGAATATTCATCGGCATCCATCAATTCATCTAATTCACTCTCATCACTTAGTGATACCTTCACAATCCAACCATCTTCATAGGGATCCTCATTAACTAATTCTGGCTGATCAAGCAAGTCTTCGTTTACTTCAACTACTTCTCCGCTGACCGGCATATACAGATCAGAAACAGCTTTTACTGATTCAATCACACCAAAATTATCTTCCTTATCAAACTCATCACCGACTTGAGGTAATTCTACAAAAACGATATCTCCTAATTCATCCTGAGCAAAATCAGTAATTCCTATAGTACCTACTCCTTCTTCAACTTTTACCCATTCATGATCTTCTGAATAATAAAATCCTGCTGGTATACTCATGCTTTTAGCCTCCTAATTTTTAATTTAAATAAATGGTAATTCTACAACTTTAGCTTTAACTTCTCTACTCCTAATCATTATACTGATTTCCTTACCGACCTCTACAAATTCCTTCTGCAAATAGCCCATGCCGATATTTTCATCAAGTGTTGGAGAAAAACTCCCACTGGTAACAAAACCTGCTTTCTTGTCATCTACTTCAATATCATAGCCATGACGTGCTATTCCTCTATCCTTTAAGATAAAGCCAACCAGTTCACGCTCAACACCAGCATCTCTGGTCTCCACTAAAGCTTTCTTTCCATAAAAATCTTCTTTATCAAACTTGACAGTCCAGCTAAGTCCTGCTTCCAAAGGATTGGTATCTTCATTTATATCATTACCATAAAGACATAAAGCCGCTTCTAATCTCAAAGTATTTCTGCAGCCTAAACCTGCAGGCATTATCCCAAATTCTTCTCCTGATTCCATAATTGAATTCCAGGTTTCATCAGCATCTTCAGGACTTAAATAAAGCTCAAAACCATCTTCGCCAGTATATCCTGTTCTGGAAATAATCATTTCCTTACCATTAACTTCTTCCTGGACCAACCTGAATGGTTTTATCTCACTTAAATCAAAATCAACTAGAGAACTTAATACTTCTTCGGATTTTGGTCCCTGCAATGCCAACAAGCCATACTGATCAGATAAATCCTTTATCTTAACATCATCTGGGGCATTTTTAGAAATCCACTCAAAATCCTTTTCCTTATTTGAAGCATTAACAACCAGTAGATAATGATTACTGTCAATCCGATAAACAAGGAGATCATCAATAATCCCACCATCTTCATAACAGAGCGGCGAATAAATAACTCTACCGACTTCAACATCAATCTGATTTGTTACTAATTGATTGACATAAGCAGTTGAGCCAGGGCCAGTAATCTCTATTTCTCCCATATGAGATACATCAAAAAGGCCACAATTATTTCTTACTGCCAGATGCTCTTCAATTATTCCTGTATACTGGACTGGCATCTCCCAGCCTCCAAAGTCAATCATCTTAGCACCAAGGTCATGATGGAGTTGATTTAAAGCTGTTTTCTTCATAAAATCCACCTCCTATTTAAACAAACATTTTCAAAGTTTCGAAAATAACCTGGCAACATAATCTAACTGATATAATTGTGCAAAATTATACAACTACAGGGGAGGCCAGAAAAATTCCAGCCTCCCCTGTTCAATTCAATGTCCAGAGCTCCGTCCAATCAGGATTCTTATGCCTGAGAGTTTCAGTCTCTTTTAAAGACCTTGCCCCTTCGGCGCTCTGTAAACACAAAGCTCTCTCCTGAAATTCTTCCGGATACTTATATAAAATTATGTCGCTTATTATTTATATTCGTAATAAAAGTTTATATTCCTGCTTATTTAAAAATATTTTTTATAATTTTTTTGTAAAAGTTATTTAAGTAAATATTTCATAGATATCATCTTTAAAATCTTCTCTAGCTAAAACAACTATCATATCGCCGGCACAGACTGTCGTATTACCTCTGGGAACGATTGGCTTATCTCCTCTTAAGATCGAGACCAAGACTACTTCAATTGGCAAATCTAAGTTTTTAAGTTTTTTATTAATAGCCTTTGCTCCATCTTTTACTGTAATTCTAAGCATTTCCAAATTATCGTGATTTCTAGTTAAAATACCCTTTAAATCCTGCATGGCGACTTCCTGGTTAACCAGTCCAGTTAAAATTGAAGAACTGCTTATGGCAACATTTACGCCTAGCCAGTCAAACAATCTCTCATTACCTGGAGTATTTACCCTGGTAAATGTTCGCTGTACATCATACTGCCTTTCTGCCAGCTGACAGATCACTAAATTGTCCTGGTCATCTTCAGTTACAGGAAGAACGACATCAGCATCCTCTATCCCTGCTTCTTCAAGTATCTCAGGCTTGGAGCCATCTCCACAGATTATTCTAATCCCATATTTTTCTCTAATCCTATCGCACTTATCTCTATCCTGTTCAATAAGAACAATCTCATATTTGTCTTTAAGTTCGTTTGTTAAATACCTTCCGATTTTACCTCCACCAACTATTATTACTTTCATCTTCACACCTCTATATCTATATTGTAATGTTTCACGTGGAACATTACAATAATATTTATAGCCTAATCCTTATTTTAAATATGAATTGAAATTAAATGTTCCACGTGAAACATAAAGAGTTAGCTTAAAATATCTAGCAGCTTTTCTAATTTTTCAAGATCTTTAGAATATATAATCAGCCGATTTTGATTATCAACTCTGCTGGCCTCAGTCTTAAGACCTGTAATTTCAGAAAATTTTTCAGCTAACCTATTCAATTCTCTTTTATAGATATTATTCTTAGCCTCAGTTTCTATTTTTGAGTTTAAGTTTTCCCTTTCAATGTTTTCATTTGCCTTATCGTGAATTTTATCGATTAAATCGAGTTCATCTAAAATGTCTTCGTTGTCCTGGGAAATATCATCTTCTTCGCTTTCATCCTCTGCTTTAATTTCAGCAACTAATTTCTCAGTCTGTCTAACATTTAAACCTCTAGTTATAATTTCTTCCATAGCATCTTTCTGTTCTTCTTTAGATGAAAGACCTGCTAAAGCCCTAACCTGCCCTGATGAAAGACTACCATCTAACAATTTGGTCTGAACCTCTTCAGCAACTTTTAAGAGCCTCAAAGAATTAGTAATTGTTGAACGGCTTTTGCCTATTCTCTCAGCCAGTTCAGCCTGAGTTAAATCAAATTCATCTAAAAGTTTTTGGTAGGCCCTGGATTCTTCAAGGGGGTTTAAATCCTCCCGATGAATATTCTCAATTAAAGCCAACTCCATCATCTTCTCCGGGGCCATCTCCTGTATGATAGAAGGAATTTCATCTAGCCCAGCAAGCCGTGCAGCCCGCCATCTTCTTTCCCCGGCAACAAGGTAATACCCCTCATCATTAGGAGTTAAGATGATTGGTTGAATAACGCCATTAGCTTTAATAGATTCTGCCAGCTCCGATAATTCGGCTTCATTAAAATCCTCTCTTGGCTGATATGGGTTAGCCTCAATCTTATCGAGCTCAACATTTTTAAAGCCATCTAAATCTTTTTTGCTGTCATCGCTTATTAAAGCATCAAGTCCTCTGCCTAATCTCTTCTTTTTAGCCATCCTCTAATACCTCCTGGGCCAGTTTCCTATAAGCCTTAGCTCCTGAAGACCTGTTATCATAACTGATAATAGACTGGCCAAAACTAGGTGCTTCACTAAGCCTAACATTCCTGGGAATTACTGTCTGATATATCTCATCAGAGAAATGTTTCTTTACTTCATCTGCCACTTGATCAGAAAGGTTTGTTCTACTGTCATACATCGTAAGTAAAACACCTTCAAGTTTTAATCTGCTATTTAAGTTATTTTGAACTAATTTTATTGTCTCCAATAACTGACCAAGCCCCTCTAATGCATAATACTCACATTGAATAGGAACAATTACACCATCAGCAGCAGTTAAAGCATTTAATGTTAATAAACCTAAAGATGGAGGACAATCAATCAAAATATAATCGTAAATATCCGTATCTCCCTTTAAGGCTTTGTCCAATCTGCTCTCCCTGGATATCTGAGATACTAGTTCAATTTCTGCTCCAGCTAAATCTATATTAGCAGGAATAATATCTAGTTTAGATTCATTGACAGAAATTATAACATCAGAAAAATCGACACCTTCAAGTAAGAGGTCATAGATAGAATATTCAACTTCGGTTTTGTCAATTCCTAGTCCACTGCTGGCATTACCCTGGGGATCAATATCTACTATTAAGACTTTTAAGCCTTTTTCTGCCAGTGCAGCCCCTAAATTTATTGCTGTAGTGCTTTTACCGACTCCACCTTTTTGATTTACAATAGCCAGTTTTTTAGCCATTTAATCACTCTCCTGCCTTACTTGTTCCCGTTTAATACTAATATGAAATTCAACTGCATCTTCTGATTCTGAGCGTTCTACCTTAAAATTGGCTCCAGCTTCATCAAGTTGGCTGATAGTCTTCTCGACTGTATTTAAGTATAACCTAATATCAGAAAAAGCTCCAGTAATTTTACCGGTTTCAGATTTTTTAGTCCTCTGATCTAGATTATTTCTGGCCTTATTTACCAATTTTTCTGTCTCTCTTACATTCAAATCTTTCCTAACTACTTTTTCAACTATATCTAACATATCAGCTTTATTATCTAACTGTAATAAAGCTCTAGCCTGCCTTTCATTAAGGCCGCCCTGTTGAATAACATGCAGAATAGACCCTGGCAGATTGAGCAATCTTAATTTATTGGCTATGGTTGATTGAGCCTTACCAATTTTTGTTGCTAAATCAGTCTGGGTAAGGTTGAATTCTTCGATCAATTTATTATAGGCTTCAGCTTCCTCAATAAAATTAAGATCTTTTCTCTGTAGATTTTCAATAAGGGCTACTTCTGCCATTTCCCTGTTTTCAAGATTTTTAATAATTACTGGAACTTCATCTTTTCCTAGTAATTTAACAGCCCTTAACCTTCTTTCACCTGCAATCAACTGATAACAGTCTTCTTCATCAACTCTTCGCACTGTTAAGGGTTGAATAACTCCATAACTGGCAATAGAATCAGCTAATTCCTGTAAATTTTCTTCTGAAAAACTCTGGCGAGGCTGATATGGATTAGGAATTATATCTTCTACATTAACATTGACTATCTCTTCATTATTTGATTTTTGATCATCATTAAAAAAAGGAATACGCATTACCCACTACCTCCACCCTTAAAAATACCAATCATAGTCTATTTATTTACTTATTTCTCGATTTAAATAGATATATCCTCTTTTTTTAAAGGATCTTTTTTAGGTTTTCCCACTCTTCGAGGATAATTTTCAGGGGTATCCTTAATTTTTTTGATTTTTATAAGATATCTCTCCCTATCTAAATCTGGAACTTGAATATTAATAATATGGATCTCACCACCACCTAAAAACCTTACTATTTCATCAATATTAGATATCTCTTTCTTATAATCTGGACCTTTAAATAAATAAGCATAGCCGCCTATTTCAACAAAGGGCAGAACATATTCGATTAAAACATCCATACTAGCAACAGCTCTAGCAGATACAAAAGAAAACTGTTCTCGCCAGTCTTTTTGCTGACCTAATCTCTCTGCCCTTTCTTTTAAAGGATAAAATTTATCTATTTTTAGTTGATTCTTTACCATCTTCAAGAAATTAATTCGCTTTTTCCTAGAATCTAAAAAATAAAATGAAATTTCCGGGTAAATCAACTTCCAGACTACCCCAGGAAAGCCTGCCCCGGTACCTAAATCAAGGCCATTTTTATGTTCTGTAAGATCTATGTTTCTTAATGGAGCCATCGAATCATAAAAATGCTTGCTTATAATTTCTTCTAGTTTAGCATGGCCAATTAAATTATATTTCTGGTTTTCCGCATACAGGAGAACTAAATATTCATATAACCTATTAATTACTTCCTGGTTATCAGGTAAGCCTATATCTTTTAAGCCTTTTTCTATTTTTGATTTTAACTTATCCTGGTCTTCCTTATTTAACATTTTGATTTTCACCTTCATGACTTGCTTTTTCTCTACTTTTTTTGTTTTTTTCTAAATAAATCATCAAAACCTGTATATCAGCTGGAGAGACACCGGCTATCCTTGATGCCTGGCCAACAGAACGAGGTTTTACTTTATTTAGTTTTTCTCTAGCTTCCTGACGCAGATTATCTAATTCCTGATAATCTAAATCTTCTGGAAGAAGTTTATTCTCTAATTTATCAAACTGTTTAACCTGTTTTAACTGTCGCTCAATATATCCCTCATATTTAACAGCAATCTCGATCTGTTCTGTTATTTCAGCAGGATATTCAGGAAGATTATCGACAAGTCTCTTTAAATCACTATATTCTATTGCCGGTCTTCTTAGAATTTTTTCTAAACTTGCAGGTTGATTTAAATTACCACTACTTAATTCTTCAAGAGTCTCCCTAATCTCTTTAGTTGGAGTAATTCTAGTGTCTTTTAAATATTCTCTTAATTCGTTTATCTGTTCAACTTTATTCTGATAATGATTCCAGCGCTCATCATCTACCAGCCCAATCTCCCTTCCTAAGGGAGTTAATCTCTGGTCTGCATTATCCTGTCGTAATAAAAGCCGGTGTTCTGCTCTTGAAGTCATCATCCTGTAAGGTTCTCTCGGTTCTTTAGTTACCAGTTCATCAATTAAAACGCCTATATATGATTCAGATCTTTTTAAAATTATCGGTTCTTTATTCTGAAGAGATCTAACTGCATTAATTGAAGCCATTAACCCCTGGCCAGCAGCCTCTTCATAACCTGAAGTACCATTTAACTGACCTGCAGTATAAAGACCATCAACAAGTCTGGTTTCTAATGTCAAATCAAACTGGCCACTTGCCACACAATCATACTCAATTGCATATCCAGGCCTCATAATTTCAACATTTTCCATGCCATCTAGAGTCCTAACCATTTCAATCTGGACATCTAACGGAAGACTGGTCGAAAATCCTGAAATATAAAATTCTTGAGTTCCTCTACCTTCTGGTTCTAGAAAGAATTGATGCCTTTCTTTATCAGGAAATCTTATTACCTTATCTTCAATCGAAGGACAGTATCTAGGTCCAACGCCATCTATTTCTCCTGAAAATAAAGGTGTTCTATCTTCGTTCTCTCTTATGATTTCATGGGTTTCTTCATTTGAATAAGTTAGCCAGCAGGAATCCTGCTCACCTTTTAAAGAATCTGAAAGAAATGAGAAACTTAAACCTTCCTCACCTGATTGTTCTTCTAAACTAGAAAAATCTATTGACCTCCCATTAACTCTTGGAGGTGTACCTGTTTTAAATCTTAAGAGATTAAAACCTAATTTTTTAAGGGCATTTGATAATTTATTTGCAGGATATTGCTGGTTAGGACCTGAATTAAATTTAGCTTCACCAATTATAATCCTCCCCTTTAAAAATGTACCTGTCGTCAAAATGACTTTTTTGCCTTTATATAATATACCTGTCTTTGTTATAACTCCTTTAACTTCACCTGATTCTACTTCAAGATCTTCAACAATTGCTTGCTTTAAATCTAAGTTTTCCTGGTTTTCAAGGACACTTTTCATTCTTTGGTGATATTTAACTTTATCAGACTGGCCTCTTAAACCATGAACAGCAGGGCCTTTGCTAGTATTTAACATTCTAATCTGAGTCATGGTTTCATCCATATTAATAGCCATTTCTCCACCTAAGGCATCTATCTCTCTGACTATATGAGATTTCCCTGGACCACCTAATGATGGGTTACAGGGCATAAAAGCTACATGATCTAAATTTACTGTTAAAGTTAAAACATCAAAGCCCATTCTAGCCGCTGCCAGGGAAGCTTCGCTACCGGCATGACCTGCTCCTACAACTATTACATCATATTCTTTAGGATATGTCGAAAAATATTTACTCATTTTAAAACTCCTTTCCTGTATTATTTACCAATACAGAAATCTTGAAAAATCTGATCTATTAAATTATCAGTGACTGTCTCTCCAGTTATTTTGCCTAAACTTAATAGTGCATCTTTTAGATCAACTGACAATAAATCTGGAGGAACATTCATTTCATTGCCCTCAATAACTAATTCAAGACTGCTCTTTGCCTCTTCTAATAAGTTTCTATGGCGGATTCTTGTTATAATCTGATCATAACCACCCTTTACATCTCCAGCCATAATCTCCTCTTTTATTGCATCTTCCAGCTCTTTTAAACCTGCCCCTGTCTGAATAGATGTATAAATTATCCTGCCCTCTGGAAAATCACCTTCGATCTTTTTACGATCTATCTCCTCTGAAAGATCTGTCTTATTTACCAGGATAATTATCGGTTTATCCTTTACTTCCTGATAAATTTTATAATCCCCTGGAGATATACCCTGGGATACATCCAGCATTAATAAGACTAAATCTGCAGTTTGCAGAGAACTTATTGTTCTTTCTACTCCTATTTTCTCTACCTGATCTGATGTTTCTCTGATGCCTGCTGTATCAGTTATCCTTAAGGGAATTCCACCAAGATTTACAAGCTCGGAAATAATATCTCTGGTAGTCCCTGGTATTTCAGTCACTATAGCTCTATTTTCTTTTAAAAGATAATTCAATAAACTCGATTTACCAACATTTGGCTTACCTACAATTACTGTTTCTACACCTTCAGTAAATATCTGCCCTGTTTTGCTACTTTTAATCAATTCATCTAAAGTATCAATAACCTGACTGATCTTATTGCCTACCTGATCGCTATTAAATCCTGGAACTTCATCTTCAGGGAAATCAATGCTAGCTTCCATCCCTGCTAAAATAGTCATTAGTTTTTCCCGAATACCTTTAATATGATCAGACAAACCACCTTTAAGATGCTGAACAGCAAGTTCTCTGCCTTTTTCAGTCTGAGAGTTAATTAGATCCATAATCCCTTCAGCCTGAGTAAGATCTATTCTTCCATTCATAAAGGCACGTTTAGAAAATTCCCCTGGTTCAGCCAGTCTTGCTCCAGCAGATAAAACAGCATCAAGAACCCCCTGTAAAGGCAGGCTACCGCCATGACAATCAAACTCTACTGTATCCTCAGCAGTAAATGATTTTGGTGCTTTTAAAACTAATGCAAGAACTTCATCTATATCTTTGCCCTTTTTATCTTTTATAAAACCATAATGAATGGTATGGCTATCAACCTCTTTTAAACTTTCTGTAGAAGATGAATAAAAAACTTTATCTGCTATTTCAATAGCTTCTTCACCACTAATTCTAATTTTGCCTATACCTGCACAACCAGGAGGAGTTGATATTGCAGCTATTGTAACATCCATATTATAATCCATCTTATCACCCCGGTTTATTGAATTTGACAACCTTAAGTTAAAAACCCAGCAGGTATTCCCTGCTGGGCTAATTTTCAAAATCAAACCTTCTCTATCATTACTTTTCTGAAGGGCTCTTCGCCTTCACTATAAGATTTTACTCTATCATCATCTTTAACTGCCAGATGAATTATCCTTCTTTCATGAGGAGGCATTGGATCTAACATTACTTTTCTACCTGTCTCAAGTGCTTTATTCTTCATTTTATTGGCCAATCTCTCTAAAGTTTCTTTTCTTCTCTCTCTATAACCTTCTGCATCAAGCATTATTCTAAAATAATCATCAGTTTCTCGGTTAACAGCTAAAGAAGTTAAATACTGCAGTGCATCAAGAGTTTCTCCCCTATGTCCAATCACTAAACCTAATTCAGAAGAAGATAAATTAAAATAAAGTTGCTTTTCATTTGATTTAGATTCAATATATTCAACTTCAACATCTAAATCACTGGATGAAAATATATCTTCTAAAAAATTCTTGCCAATCTCAGCTGGAATTACTTTTTTAGTAACTTCCACAACTGCATCTTTACCACCAATTATTCCTAAAAACCCTTTGCTGCCTTCATCAATAATATTTATCTCTGCCTCTTGTCTTGATAAATCTAACCTTTTTAAAGCTTTTTCAATCGCCTCTTCAATTGAATTACCAGTCTCTTTACAGCTTACCATTTTTAAACTCCTCCTTAAGCAGCTTCAGTTCCTGTTTCAGTTTCTCTAGATAACATATACTGCTGAATAACTGAAAATAATGTAGAAGTTAACCAATAAACCATTATTCCTGCCGGTAACTGGAAGCCAATAAAAACTATCATAATTGGCATAATCCACATCATCATACCTGATTTTCCGCCTCCACCACCAGATATACTCTGGGTAATTTTAGTTTGTGCCACCATGACAATACCATTAAGAATAACTAAGGCAATATCAGGTTCTGCCAGGGACCCTTCTGTAATTCTGCCAATCCAGAGAAAAGCTGATTCACCAAAGGTTTCACTCATAGCCAGAATTGCTCTATATAAAGGTATAAGTATAAATAATTGTAATATCATCGGCAAACAGCCAGCAATTGGATTTACATTATTCTCCTGATATAATTTCATCATTTCTTCCTGCTGTTTTTCTTTATTATCTTCATATTTTTCTTTTATCTTCTCCATTTTAGGCTGCAAATCCTGCATAGCCTTCATAGATCTAGTCTGCTTTGCTGTTAAAGGGTATAAAGCAAACTTAATTGCCAGAGTAAATACAATAATTGCAACTCCATAACCTGGGACAACAGGTAACTGTTGAATAAATTCTATAATCTGAGTAATTAAATCTATAAAACCACCAAAAAATCCAAACATTTTATTAATTCCTCCTATATTTTAATCTACCGGATCATAACCACCTGGATGAAAAGGATGACAGCGTAAAATTCTCTTTAAACCGAGCCAACTCCCTTTTATTATACCATACTTTTCAATTGCAGTTGCTGTGTATGTTGAACAAGTTGGATAATATCGACATGATTTTGGTAATAACGGAGATATATAACCCTGATAAAATTTAATTAGTTTTAAAAATAAAAATTTAATCATATCTTTCAACTCCATTTTATTTAACTATTAATTAAAGAACTCCTATAAAGCAATTTTTTTAAATCAGTTTTGATCTGATGATAATCTAAATCAACTACAGGCTTTCTTGCAATAATTACAATATCTAAACCTGGTTTTATGTAATTATTGTCATCCCATCTCCTTAAAATATCCTTAATTCTTCGCTTTAACTTATTTCTAACAACTGCATTACCAATCTTTTTACTAATAGTAATTCCATAACGATTGACAGGATTAATATTTTCATTATTTAACCAATAAACAACTAAATTTTTACTTGCTTTTGATTTACCGTTTTTATAAACTCTCTGAAAATGACTGTTTTTTTTCAAACTTTCCAAACTTATACCTCCAAACCTGCTAATTTATCACCCATACAATATAAATTATATGGTATTTGAAAATACTAGTCAAGGTATTTTGCTTATCCACAACTAAATTTTTGTTGATAAAATGTTAATAATCTGTTATTATATTAGTGATTACTTGTGGAAAACTTTTAAATATAGTTCTGTTTTTAAAAATCATAGATTGTTAACTCTGTGTAACAAATTATACACAATCATTTCTAAATTACTAGATAACCTAAAGTTATCCACAAAAACACACGTTTTTATCCACAAACTGTTAATAAGTCGTGGTTGTCCACAGCTAAATGTGGAAAACTATCTATTTTATACACAAGGCTGTAGATAA
>SLSL01000243.1 GCA_007130465.1 Halanaerobiaceae bacterium
CAGCTGACCGGTACTAATAGATCGAGGTCTTCTCAACCTTCCCTTTGCATCTTTGAAGGTGTGACATATATTCCCATATATTTTTATTATCTCTGCATTAGGCAGAGATTTTTTGTTTTTAACGTGGATTTGAGAAATCTGGTGTTAGATTTAGTTTTATTATAAAAATACAAAGGATTATTATAATATTTGTTGCTGATTATACTTGCAATTGAGTATTGAAAAGAGTTATGATATAATTAAAGGTCAATAATAGTCAAACCTGATATTTGGAGGGTTGAATATGGCAAATTTATCAGATGAGATTGAAAAATATTTGAATGAGTTAATTAATGAATATCAGGGTAAAATTAAAATTAAGCGAAATAAGTTGGCTGATGAATTTGATTGTGCTCCTTCTCAAATAAATTATGTTCTTAATACTAGGTTCACATCAGAAAAAGGTTATATAGTTGAGAGCAGAAGAGGGGGCAGTGGTTTTATTAGGATAATTAAAATTTCTATTGAATCTACAGACGATTTATTGAGAAAACTTTTAGTTAGAGTTGATCAACCACTTAGTAAGAGAGAAGCAGAAGGTATTATTGATAGGTTATACGATAATAAGATTATCAATGATAGAGAGAAAAAACTAATGGAAACAGTTTTTCATAAGAAATCATTAAATGTAGATAGAACTCTACGGGATTATTTAAGAGGCAATCTTATGAAATCGATGCTAGAAGTTATTTTAAAATCTGAATTAGATTAATTTTATAATATTTTTGGAGGTGGCCTAAATGTTTGATAGATTTACTGAAAGAGCAAGAAAAGTGTTGAAATATGCTGAAGAAGAAGCTAGAGCTTTAAAGCATAATTATATTGGGACAGAGCATATTTTATTAGGTTTAATAAAAGAAGATGAAGGAATAGCAGGTTCAATTTTAAGTGACTTAGGAATTACTTTAGATAAGGTCAGAAAAAAAGTTAAAAATATTATTGGAGAAGGTAATCAGAAAAAAGAATCTATTAAGTCTATCGGTTTAACTCCTAGAACTAAAAAGATTTTAAATCTTTCTATGGATGAAGCCAGAAAACTAGATCATAACTATATTGGAACAGAGCATATTTTACTTGCATTAATCAGAGAAGGAGAAGGTGTAGGAATTAATATTATCACCCAATTAGGTGGAGATTTAGATGATATTCGTGATGAAATATTAGATTTAATTGGAGGAAATAAATCTCGTTCCGCAGTTGTTTCAGAGGGAAAGGGAGGTACTCCTAACCTCGATGAATATAGCCGTGATTTAACTGCTCTTGATCAAGAAGGCAAATTAGATCCTGTTATTGGTAGGGATGAAGAAATTCAAAGAGTAATTCAAGTATTAAGTAGGAGAACAAAGAACAACCCAGTTTTGATCGGTGAACCAGGAGTTGGTAAGACGGCAATTGTAGAAGGTCTTGCTGAAAGGATAAATAAAGAAGAAGTTCCGGAACTTTTATTAAATAAAAGAGTTATTTCTTTAGATTTAAGTTCTATGGTTGCCGGCACTAAATATAGAGGAGAATTTGAAAAAAGATTAAAGTCAGTAATGAATGATATACAAAAAAGTGGGGATGTTTTACTTTTTATTGACGAACTTCATACCTTAATAGGTGCAGGAGCTGCTGAAGGGGCCATTGATGCTGCTAATATTTTAAAGCCAGCTCTAGCAAGAGGCGAAATTCAAACTATTGGAGCAACTACTTTAGATGAATATAGAAAGTATTTTGAAAAAGATGCTGCGTTAGAAAGACGTTTTCAATCAATTATGATTGAAGAAAATACAGTTGAAGAATCAATTGAAATATTAAAGGGATTAAGAGATTCTTATGAAGCACACCATAGGGTTCAAATTACTGATGATTCTATTATTTCTGCAGTTAAATTATCAGATAGATATATCCAGGATAGATTCTTACCTGATAAAGCGATTGATTTAATTGATGAGGCTGCATCTAAAGTTAGGTTGAGTAATAATATTAGACCAGATGAATTTAAAGAGATAAATTCTAAACTCGATGAAATTATAAAAGAAAAAGAGGCTGCAGTTGAAAATCAGGAATTTGAAAAGGCGGCTAAATTAAGAGATAGAGAAAAAGAATTAGAAAATAAGTATCAAGAGTTAAAAGATAAATGGGAGACAGAAAAGGACTCTAATGATACTCGAGTATCACCTGAAGATATTGCTTCAATTGTCTCAAGCTGGACAGGTATTCCAGTTGAGAAGCTAGAAGAAAAAGAAAAATCTCGGTTATTAAAATTAGAGGATAAACTACATGAAAGAGTTATCGGGCAGGATGAAGCTATCAAATCTGTGTCTCAGGCCATTAGGAGGGCACGTTCTGGCTTAAAACCTCCGAAGAGACCTATAGGGTCATTTATGTTTTTAGGTCCAACTGGGGTAGGCAAAACTGAACTTGCACGTTCTTTAGCTGAAGCTATGTTTGATGATGAAGATGCTATGATTAGGCTTGATATGTCTGAATATATGGAGAAACATTCAGTATCTAGAATGGTTGGATCTCCTCCTGGATATGTTGGTTATGATGATGGCGGTCAATTGACGGAACCTGTGAGACGGAAGCCTTATTCAGTAATATTATTTGATGAAATAGAAAAAGCTCATCCTGATGTATTCAATATTTTATTGCAAATATTAGAGGATGGTGTTTTAACTGATTCTCATGGTAGAAATGTAGACTTTAATAATGCGGTTATTATAATGACATCTAATGTTGGTGCAAACTTAATTGATAATCAGGCATCTTTAGGGTTTAAAGCTGATAAAGATCAGAGTCAAAAAGAATATGAAGTTATGAAGGAAAAGGTGATGGAAGATTTAAGAAAGACTTTTAGACCAGAGTTTCTTAATAGATTAGATGAGACTATTGTCTTCCATTCATTGAGTAAAGATGAAATCAAAAGTATTGTTGAATTAATGTTGGAAGACTTAGAGAAGAGGCTGTCAGAAAAGAATCTCGAGATCGAATTATCAGAGGGTGCAAAGAATAAATTGGCCGAAGATGGTTATGATCCAGATTATGGCGCAAGACCTTTAAGAAGATCTATTCAAAAGTTGATTGAAACCCCTCTTTCTGAAAAGTTGATTTCAGGAGAATATATAGATGGCGATAAGATAAGAGTAAAAACTGATGAGGATGATAATCTGGTTTTCAGTAAGTGATTAATTGAATTGTTAGTTTATCAATACGATCTTGTAAGATGGGTCTAAAAGTGATATAATTATTATGATAATAATTAAATAAAATGTAAATTATTCAAGTAGGTGATTTGTCTATTGGCTAAACCTAAAAAGTATTATAAATGTACTAATTGCGGCTATAAATCTTCTAACTGGATGGGGAAGTGTTCCAGCTGTGATAGTTGGAACACTTTTGTCGAATATATAGAAAATAAAGATAATAAATCTGTAAAAAATATTTCTAGCAGTATCACTGTTAAACCTTTAGTTGAAGATTCTATTGAGTCAGATGATGAAAGAATTTCTGTAAATATTAAAGAGGTTGATAGAGTTTTAGGTGGTGGTTTAGTAAAAGGTTCTTTAGTTTTATTAGGCGGAGAACCTGGGATAGGCAAGTCAACTCTAACCTTGCAAATAGCAGATGAATTAGCAAAAAACAACAATAAAATATTATATATTTCTGGTGAAGAATCAGTAAATCAAATTTCAA
>SLSL01000199.1 GCA_007130465.1 Halanaerobiaceae bacterium
TACGTTTACTGAATGTTTAATTTGAAAACGGCAACCATCTGTGCCCATGCCTCGTTCCGAAGGTGTGGGCACAGTTGCTACCAGGAAAGATATCATTTGCAAAATATTTTGCTTTTTAGCTTCTAATAAAAGATAATCCAATTTAGTCATGGGTTTCATTAACTGAACCCCATTTTCCATTTCTTCTGAACCCTGATCGACTTTTAAAATTGAAAGAATCCCTTTATCTTCCCAGAGATAATCAGCTGTAAACTTGCCTTTAATTTTATTATTCATAGTATGTTCAGATAAAATTACTCCTAAAATATGTTCAGAGGTAAATCCAGGACTTGATATTATCCGAGTTCTCATTTCATTAACATGATTATACATTTCTTTTTTACTATCATATTCCACTTCTGATATTCCATAGTTTTTTAAAACATCAGGAATACGACCACTATTTTGATCAAAAGCAAAAATAAAACCTTTGCCATTCTTTATCCGCTTAAGCTGTTTTTTATCCATCTATTTACACTCCCTCAATATTGTTATATTTTATAAATCTTGATAATTATTAAATGTTTATCTGTCTTGAATATAAAAATAACTATCTAAATTTAATCTTACTATATTAAATATAACTATAAAAGAGTGTTGAGATGCTTGTATGTAGAAATAAATTGAATTAATCACTTTGTGATAACGCTAATAATTATATAATCAATATAATCATTTTCCAATCACTCTATTGGATATTATTAAAAATCTGTGCAATTATAAACTCCATCTATTTTATTCTGGTTATCTAAATATCTTATTCTAAGTATCTAATTTATTTACCTTTATCTACTTAGAATAAAGTACTAAATTCAAAAAATAATAATTAAAGAGGTTTATTTAATGATAATCATTGTCAGTTCATTTTAAATCAATTTATCTTATCAGTCCAGTATTTTACTGCTTAATTCTAATCTTTAGTATATTACTCAGTATTTTATAATTATTATTTTTAATAGTATAATTATATATAAGGATTATACTATGTACTCCTGAAAAAGGTAAGGCGAGATTTAATAAAAGGATAGGAAGTGGCAGTGCCTGGCTATGAGTTCTGGCTTTAAACTCTAGTCGTTTAAAATCTTACCCAAATTCAAGGAGGTAGCTTAAAATGAGTAAAACATTAAATCGGGACAAGCTCAAAAAGAAGATACAATCAATTTATTCAAAAGTCGCAGAATCTTCTGACTCTGAATTCCACTTTGAAACAGGCCGTGAGCTTGCAGAAAAACTTGGTTACAATCTCAATGACCTTGACCGAGTTCCAGATGCTGCAATCGACTCATTTGCCGGAGTTGGATATTATTTCGATCTAGCTAATCTAAAGCCAGGTGAAAAAGTTCTGGATTTAGGCAGCGGATCAGGTATGGACAGTTTCGTTGCAGGGCTGCATGTTACCAAGAATGGGGAAGTGACAGGAATTGATATGACAGACAAACAGATCGAAAAAGCACACAATCTCGCTGATAAGAACGGATTTGATAATGTTGTCTTCAAGCGTGGATTTATTGAAGAACTTCCCTTTGAAGATAAAAACTTTGATGTTGTGGTCTCAAATGGTGTAATAAATCTCTCTGCTGATAAGGACAAAGTTTTTAAAGAAATCTCCAGGGTTCTCAAACCAGGTGGCAGATTAGTTATTGCAGATATCGTTACTAAAGAGCAAATGCCAGAAAGCATTAAAAAAGATGCCGATATTTGGGCAGCCTGCATCGGTGGAGCAGAACAGAGTGATAGCTATACCTCACTGATTGAAGCAGCAGGATTGGAGATTGAGAAGTTCAAGGAAAACAGCAAGTATAGTTTTATATCTGAACAGGCAATAAATGCGAGTAAAGAATATGGTGTAATGAGCATTTCACTGATCGCTAAAAAACCTTAGTTTAAATAAGCTGACATTTATTTAACCCTCAGGATATATTAACATTTTCTAAAGCGCATCAGGAGTAATATCGATGCGCTTTAGATTATATTAAATTCTTATGTTTTTAACAGATTATCTGTCTTCTTAATTTAATCTTCTTCAATCACTTTGAAGTTTACTGGTTAATCAATTTAATCGGCAAAAAAATAGCCCTATTTTATGGGCTATTTAAGATACTGTAATATTTATCAGACTTTTAATGTTCGTCTTCTTCTGACTCATTATCATCCTTACTTGAATTTTTAAAACTTTCAACCTTACTTATTAGTTCTGGTGCTATATCAATTAATTTATCCAGAGATCTTTTAGCATCTATTGGCACTAATTCAACTTTTTCATCACCTGTAATAACTAATAACGCAGTAGGAGAAATCCTACAGCCCAGGCCTCCTCCACCGCCTTCACTTTTACCGCCTTTTTTAGTATCTTCTCCTAAACCTCCACCCAAACCGAATGAAGCAGTCACTATTGGAACTACTTTAACCTTTCCAAAATCCATCGGTTCACCGATAACTGTTTCCGTCTTTAAAAATTTATCCAACTTATCATACATTGTTTCCATTACGGTTCCTGTCATATCCATTATTAGAACCCCCTCTTAATTTTTTAAATAAAACTATATAAAGACCTGTATTCCTCAAAAATCTTAAAAGATAAAAACAAATAGGGCCCAGCATAAATCTACCATAAAGATATCCCTGAGCAGCAATCACCTCCCTATGCCAAAATAAATCAAGTTGAATCCGATCCCTTCTTATCAACCCATCCAGGCTATAAAACAAAGCCGCTAAATTCCCGGTGAAATAAGGATCCTCAAATCCTGCTTCAAAATTGATATCATAATCTCTAGGTAATACCTGAGAAAGTATTGACTTAATTAAAACCCAGGTTTCACCTATATATTCTGTTACATTATTTTCTCTAATAAATGATACAAATGAAGAAAGTTTACTTCCCTGTTTTGCATCTTTTTTAGTTTCAACTTTTTCTTGCGTTTCAGCTTTATCCTTGCTTTTATCAACATCTGTTTTGTCTGATTTACTATCAATAGCATAAACTTTTATACCTAGAAAATATAGTTTAATACAATAAAATTTTTCAACCTCAGAATAATTAAATTTAACCCTATAACTTATTGGTGCAATAAAAACCAGGACCAGAAGAATTAAAAGTATAACCAAGATCATCAAAATAATATTGAACATATAATCCCCTCATATCTTTATAAACTTTATAAATTTAGACCAGTTCAGGCTGTTTAATTACTAGCAATTTTGCGATTGCTCAAGTTTCCCCTATCATTACTATATAAAAAACCCTCTCCAATATATGAAAAAGAATAAGTATCATATTCTGGATTATATCGAATATTAATTTTGTTATAATTACGTAATAAATATATTAAAGTATCTTCTGGAGTATAAAAACTAGAGGGAGATAAATAGTTTAAAAGCTCCTCAAAATAAACAAAATCTTTTATCTCTATATAAACAGTTTGATAATTATTATCCTCATTGATCAAATTTTTAATATAATTTTTTATTAATATCATCTTATGCTCACTATTCTGGTAAACAGCATCTGAAGGGTTGAAACTAAAATAATCAGAATAATCCCCAAGCCAATTAAAAATGAATTTCTTGAGAAGAATATTCAAAATTCTTTTAGAATATTTTATTATATTTTGATCATCAACTTTCATCACAAATCACCTGACTTTCTAACACTATATTCTGGGTAAA
>SLSL01000196.1 GCA_007130465.1 Halanaerobiaceae bacterium
ATAATTTTGATCCAGAAACGGTTAGTATTAGTGATGGCTCAGAAGAAATAGATTTCATTATTTATTATTAATGAGTATTAAATGAGGAATTTAGGCCAGCAATTAATTTTGCTGGCCTATCTCTATGCCTATTAGATTTGTATTAACCCATAATAAATAGTATAATAAACCTTGAAGTTTTATATTAAGGTGGGTTAAAATGAATTTACTTAAACGTCTTTATAGCTATGTCGGACCATATAAAAAGAGGTTTATCTTTGCAATTATGAGTATGGTGATCCATGCTGCCCTGACAGTATTTTTTGTCAGAGTTTTTCAGGAGTTACTGGAGACAATTATTTCAGATATATCCGCTGATGAGGGCGGTATTTTTATCCTTTCAATGATTGCTTTAGGAATGGTTGCTCTATATTTTGTTAAGGGCCTGGTTTATTATGCTCAAAAATACTTAAGTAAGTATGTATCACATAAAGTTATGCGAGATATTCGGAATGATCTTTACAGCCATCTCCAGAAACTGCCTTTAAGTTTTTATAATAAAAGCAAGACCGGTGAGATCTTATCCAGGCTTACCAATGATGTTAAAGTTCTTGAAGGTGCAATAGTTGATAGCTCAGTGAATCTAGTCTATAATTCACTGACTGTGATCGGTGGTTTTATCTATCTATTTTACTTAAATTTCAGGTTAACCCTTTTTCTAATAGTAGTTTTACCCTTGATTGCATTTATTGTCGTTAAGTTTAATAAAAAAATTAGAAATAAAAGTAAAGAAGTCCAGGTAAAAATTGCAGACGTATCTGATGTTATCCAGGAAACCCTTTCGGCCATCAGGGTTGTTAAATCTTTTGGACGTGAAGATTATGAGTATGAGCGTTTCCAGTATGAAAACCAGGCTAACTTTAAAGCCGTTGTTAAGAAGGCTCAGTATAAGGCTGCCCTGAGTCCATTAGTTGAATTTTCAGCTGCTTTAGGCTTTACAGCAGTTTTATGGTTTGGTGGTCTTGAAGTCATGAATGGAACAATGGGAGCAGCAGAATTGATTGCCTTTTTTACCATGATTATTACAATTGGGAGCCCGCTCCAATCAGTAACAAAGGTTAATGCAACAATTCAATCAGCAATGGCAGCAGCAGAAAGAATCTTTGAAACCCTTGATTATGAGGTGGAAATAAAGACTAAAGATAATAATACTGAACTGGATGAAATTAATGGTGAAGTTGAGTTTAGGAATCTTTATTTTGCTTATGATGAAGAGACTGTCTTAAATAATATTAATTTAAAAGTTGAGCCAGGTAAATCTGTTGCTCTGGTAGGCCCCAGTGGGGCTGGTAAATCAACTCTAGTTGACATGATCCCCAGGTTTTATGATCCAATTCAGGGCGAAGTATTAGTTGATGGCCATGATATCAGGGATCTGGATGTTGATTTTCTTAGAGAACATATTGGAGTTGTTCCCCAGGAGACGATTCTTTTTTCTGGAACTATTCGGGATAATATTAGATATGGCGATCTCGATGCTTCTGAAGATGAAATAATTGCCGCAGCAAAGGCCAGTAATTCCCATGAATTCATCAAGGATTTTCCTAATGGTTATGAAACTTATCTTGGCGAGAGAGGGATTGGTCTTTCTGGTGGCCAGAGGCAGAGGATAGCTATAGCCAGAGCTCTTTTGAAGGATCCATCGATACTTATTTTTGATGAAGCGACTTCTTCTCTTGATACTGAATCTGAGAAGCTTGTTCAGGATGCTTTAAATCGATTAAAAGAGGACAGGACGACTTTTATAATCGCCCATAGATTGAGTACTGTTATAAATTCCGATAAGATCGTTGTTTTAGAGGATGGCAATATCATTGAGCAGGGAGATCATCGCCAGCTAATTGATATGGAAGGTCTGTATCACAAGTTATATCAGCATCAGCTGGCTAAGTAAAGGTTGTGAGTTATGGATACTAAAAAGATAATGGATAGATTAGTCAGAATAGTTTTTGGAATTGGAGATAAAGTTGTTAATATTTTGCCAGATGCAGTTGTTGCCAGGTTAGGTAAAGGTCTTGGCTTTATGGCTTATTATCTGGCTGGTCATGAGAGAAAACTGGCCTGGAGAAATATTAATAATGTGGAATTTGGCCAGTATACTGAAAAAGAAAAGCGCAAAATTATTAAAGGGGCCTGTAAACATTTTGGGCAGATGATTATGGAACTCTTTTTAATAAAGAATATTAATGAAAATAATGTTTACGAATACTTTGATTATGAGAATATAAATGTTCTCCAGGAAGCTGCAGCTCAGAATAGAGGGATTATTATCTATACTGCCCATTTTGGTAACTGGGAATGGCTGGGGCCCGCTCTTTCCAGAAAAGGATATCCAACAACAGCAATTGTCGAGAAACAGGATTATGGAGATGAAGTTTTGAATGATATTCGTCGCTCAGGCGGAACAGAAATTATTTATACCGGAGCTGGAATTCGCAAAGCTTATAAGGCTTTAAAAAATAATAAAATTTTATTTCTTTTAGGTGATCAGCATGCCGGTGAAGCCGGGCTTGAGGTTGATTTTCTAGGCAGAACCACCAGTACTTATAGAGGTGTTGTAAAGCTGGCTGCCAGGACTAATGCTATTATTATTCCTGCCTACCCGATCAGGCAGGGTTTTGCTAAATTTAAAGTTAGTTTTTCCCCGGCAGTAGAAGTAACTGGAGATTTGAATGTTGAAAAAGAAAAGAATATTTTAAAATGCTTAATTGAAACCACTGAAGAGATTGTGAGAGAAAATCCTGAACAGTGGAACTGGTTTTATAAGCGCTGGAAACAGGCCAGAATTAATGAAAAGAAGGATAATAACTAAATAATATTTATGATTAGTTTCAGAATACTTCGGATAATTTTTAAGCCCTTGTCAAAACCACACCCTATATGTTAGAATAACTAAAGACTGAAATAAATAAAGATTAATATAAGCTGCCTCCTCGCGATTTCTAGCAGAGAAGGGGCTTTTCTTTATGGATAAATATATGTAACAATTTAAAAGGAGTGTGGTTTAAGTGAAAGAATTAAAAAACAATCTCAAATATTACGTCTAATCCTGAAAAGATTAGAAATTATATCAATAATAATATTCAGAGAGGTGCAACGATTTACCGGGCAGAAGGTGCATTTACTGGAGAAGATAAAGATGTTTTAATAACCGCCATGAACCGGCGTGAATTTTTAGCCCTTAAATCATATATTGCAAAAGTTGATCAGGATGCCTTTGTTATGGTTTCAAAGGTTAAAGAGGTATTTGGTGAAGGCTTTAGCTATTAAATTATCATTTAAAAATATTCTGACTTTAATTTTTTAGATTATAATAGTATAATAATATTAGATTTCATAAGGCCGGCATTAGATTGTCGGCTTTTTATTATATTTTAGAGAGAAGGTTGAATATATATGGAAGTAAAAGAGATTTATCAGCATAAATCACAAGATATTGATAGTGAGATATTTAAGTTGGAAAATGGCCGCTTAATTATTAAGCATTCAAGCTCTCAGACTAATAAGTTAAATATAAAACAGTGGGAAGAGATTAATTATATACCGAAAGATTATCGGTTAGTTGACCGAGAATTAGACAAAAGTGAGAAGAAGGCAATAAAGAAGTATACAGCTACCAGGTCTGAATTAAATAATAGGAGTTTACCAGAGAAATTAATAGGTAAGATTAAAAGTTTATTAGGAGGGTGATTTTTTATTAAAAATAAATTTATTTTTCCTCTGCTTATTTTAATATTTTTTGGTTTGATTTTTTCTGTTAACTATGAGATCTGGTCAATTTATCCACAGTTTAAAGAAGAAACTTCTCGTTTTAGGGATCAGAACTTTTATCAACCAGATCATACTAGTGATTTTGATTATTCTCTTGCATTTATAACAACCTCAAATGAACAAGAATATGAGGAATTATTAACTGGCATCAAAAATGTTGCTTTAAATAATAATACTGCAGTTAAAATTTATAAGCCTCAGCTAAGCGGACAGATTTCAAGTGGAGATTATTTACAAATAGCAAGTTTGTCAGACTATGACGGAATTATTCTGGATTCAAGAGATCCTGATTTAACTCCAACCATAAATAATATTGCTGCAGATACACCTGTTGTAACAATTCAATCTGATTATCCTGATTCTAATCGTTTAAGTTATGTTGGAATTAATAATCATAGAGCAGGATTTCAAATAGGTAGAATCTTATCTGAGAATATTAATAAAAATCAGAAATTAGTAGTTTTTTCGAGAGATCAATTAACAACAGATATCTCTTCCTCTGCTGAACAGCTTAAAATCTTTGGGCTCCAGGAAGCTATCGCAGCATCAGGCTTAATAGAGAATCTGGAGATTATGGATACAGAAGTTAGTCTGCTGGATGTGAGTCAAAAATTAACGGAAATCCTTACTGATAAATCTAAAAATGAGATTACTGCTATTTTTACTTCTGATGAAGAATTAACTGAACTAACTCTTCAATTACTTCCAAACATAAGGCAAGAGAATAGACCTGATTTTATTGGCTATACCAGTGACCAAAACTTGAAGGCACAGATTGACCAGGGTCCTATTACAATGTTGCTGTATAAAAATCTTAATGAAATAGGGAATAAAGCTGCAAAAGAGATGCTTAGTTATTTGAATGATGGTAGTGTAAATTTATTTAGCAGAATTGAAATTGAATTATTAATGAGCCGTTCTTTTAAAGAGAGAGGGGCTGAAAGCAGTGAAATTAATGAACTTTATTAATGTTTCAGAATTATTTAAGTTGAGAATTGGACTGAGGAGAAAACTAGTTATATTTTTTACTATATTTGTTTTGATGGCTATTATGATTGGAAGTTATATAGCTTTTGCCCATAGAAATTTAACCGGGTTTATAGAGAATGTGTTGTATGAAAATCAAAAGATAGAAGATGTTAATGAAAATATTTTATTATATAGATATCACCTAACTGAATATTTAAATTCTGGTGATGCTAATGATTATCAGCAATTTCTTAGTTACAAAGAAAATTTAGAAGGGTTTATAGAGCAGGATTTTAATACTGTTGCAGAATTAAATTCTATTATCTCTAATTTAGTTGCTTCAGGAGAAGAATTGGTTGAATTAAATCAATCAGATAATGGTTATCAGCTTGAATACAGTCAATTCTCTAATCAGGTTGAAATAACCAGAAACTATTTAATTAGTAAGGTTAACCAGAATAATAGACTTGGTAATGAAATTTATCTTGATCTTAATAATCTTGTAGATGAAGTTGAAATCTATAGTATTACTTTTGCAGTAATCACTATAATATTTTCTTTAATATTTTTAATATTATTTTCTAAACAGATAACTGAACCGTTAGAACAGATTGCAAAACATTCGACAAAAGTGGCTTCTGGTGATTTTGATCTTCCGCCTATAAAAGCTGATACAGGAGATGAGATAGAAGATATAGCTATTGCTTTTAATACTATGACAAAAAATATAAAGCGTTTATTTAATCAACTCAAAGAAAAGTTGACCCTTGAAAAGAAATTGAAAGAGGCAGAGTTAAATAAACTTCAAGCGCAGATTAATCCTCATTTTTTATATAATACTTTAAATTCTATTTCTCAGGTTGCAATTTTAGAAGATGCTGATCAAACAGGGAGCCTTATTACCAGAGTTGCTGATTTATTCAGGTATAATCTTAAGCATTCAAGTCAGACTGTAAGGTTGGAAAAAGAGCTTAATAATTTGAAATTATATATTGAAATAATGGAGATTCGTTTTGGCGATAATATTGAATTTAATATAACTGTTTCTGAAGATTTAATGGATAAAAGAATTCCATCTCTTACTATTCAACCTTTAGTTGAAAATTCATTTTTACATGGTTTAAAAGGAATAGAAAGGGAAGGTGAAATAAATATAGAAATCTCTAAAATAGAGAAAGGATTATTGATAATTGTTGAGGATAATGGAAGAGGTATTGATGAAGATACTTTAGAAAAAATTAAATATGAACAGGCAGAGAAAATGAGTGGACTTCAAAACATTTATGATCGTCTTCGCCTGTATTATGGGCGTAAAGACTTGTTTTCTATTGAGAGCAGACCTGAACAGGGTACAAAAGTAGAACTTTTAATCCCTGAGAAAGAGAGCGTGGATAATGAAATATAAGCTTATGTTAGTTGATGATGAACCTCTAGTTAGAAAAGCTTTTCAGCATGTGATTAATGATAATTTTCAGGAACTTGATGTTGTAGCTAGAACTGGAAATGGAGTTGAGGCTGTTGAGCTTGCCAGGAGATATAAACCTGATATAATTTTAATGGATATTGAGCTTGATGGTATGAATGGTTTAGAAGCTGTAGAAGAAATTTTAAAGTTTTTGCCTCAATCGGTGGTAACAATTATATCAGCTTATGATGACTTTAGTTATGCAAGGTCTGCTCTAAGACTTGGTGTTTTAGATTATCTTCTCAAACCACTAAATAAATCTGATATAATTGAGCTTTTAAAAAGATCAATTAGACAGCTTGAAGAAATTGAGAATAAAGGGAGAATGTCTGTAAGTTCAAAGTTAGATAAAAAAATTAATAAGGGAGAACAATCTCTTGATTTACCTTTAGAACAGGAAAAAAGGTTATTGCATCATATTAGCCTTGGTAATTATAATCAGGCGATGACTAGATTAAATGACGTAATTACATATTGCTTTAACCAGGAAGAGCATTGTCAAATTGATAATTTTATTGATTATACTCAGGAACTGATGGCTGTAATTTATCGGAAAATATATAATAAATCAAGTTTATCAGAAAAAGAATTTTTAGATAAATATCCACGAGAAGAAATTTTAAATAAACTTGAAAATGCCAAAAATGTTGAGGGTTTATTAGAGTTGTTTAAATCAAATTTTAAAAGATTAATTAATCCTTTATTACAAAATAAATTTCAGGAAGATAATGACCCTGTAGAGAAAGCAAGGATATATATTGAAAATAATTATGATCAGGATATAACCCTTGATGAAGTTGCTTCTGAAATTGGTTTAAGCCCTAGTTATTTAAGCCGGAAATTCAAAGAAAAGTATCAACTCGGCTTTTTAGAATATCTAACAGAGTTGAGAATAAACCAGGCAGCTGATTTATTGATAAATAAAAATATTAAGATTAATGAAATTGCTCGCAGAGTGGGATATCGTGATGGTAATTATTTTAGTAAAGTTTTTAAAAGGGAGACTGGACTTAATCCTAGTGAATACAGAGAAAAATCGACCAGTAAAATTTTGTCACAATAATTTACTAAAATAAATTAAAATTTAACTATAAAACATCAAAATTTTATAGAGGCAAATCCTTTTAAAATAAAGAATATATTAAATAGTAAGAAAAATCTAAATTAGGAGGGGTTCAAATGCGTAAAATTGGTTTACTCGCAATCTTTTTATCACTGGCATTAGTATTTGGTACTGCAGGAATAGCAGAAGCTAATGAGGTTGAGATCTTCAGTTGGTGGACAGCTGGAGGAGAAGAAGATGCTCTTTTAGAATTAATTGATGTCTTTGAAGAAAATTATCCTGAATATGAGGTAATTAACTCAGCTGTTGCTGGTGGTGCAGGTGCTCAGGCTAAGGCAGTCATGATTACGAGAATGGTTGGTGGAAATCCCCCGGATTCATTCCAGGTTCATGGTGGCGCTGAATTGATGTACACTTATGTGGAACCAGAATTAATGCGCCCTTTAAATGATTTACTTGAAGAATGGGGTTACATGGATAACTTTAATGAAGAAATCCTAGAAATGAGTACCCATGATGGCAATATCTATTCTATACCATTAAATGTTCATAGAAGTAATGTTCTCTGGTATAATGTGGACATGCTAGAAGAGCATGGACTTGAAGCACCTGAAAGCTTTGATGAAATGTTCGAAGTATTTGATGCATTACAGAATGAAGGCGTTACTCCACTGGCACTTGGTGATATGAATCGCTGGCCAGCTTTACATCTATTTGAAACTTATTTAGCAGCTACATTAGGTCCAGAAAATTATAATGCATTATGGGAAGGTGAGGTTGGATTTGATCATCCAGGTGTCACAGAAGCCCTTGAATTACTTGATAGGACAATTGATTATGTAAATACTGATCATGCCTCCCTTGACTGGCAGGGTGCTGCAGAATTATTAGTTGAAGAACAGGCAGTATTTACTGTCATGGGAGACTGGGCAGAAGGTTATTTTAGAAGTGTAGACTGGGAACCAAATGAAGATTATGGCTGGACAACTGTTCCAGGAACTGAAGGTAATTTCATGGTAATTACTGATACCTTTGGATTGCCTGTTGGAGCTCCGAATCCTGAAGGAGCAGAAGCCTGGTTAGAGACAGTGGCTTCTGTTGAAGGTCAGGATGCATTTAATCCTGTTAAAGGTTCTATTCCTGCACGCTTAGATGCTGACAGAGATCAGTATAATGTATATCTTCAGTCATCAATGGATGATTTTTCTGAAGATGCTTTAACACCTTCAATAGCACATGGTTCAGCAGCTCCTGAAGCGTTAATGTCATCTTTTGAAGATGTTATTAATGAATTTATTACTGATAGAGATATAGAAACAACTCAAGAACAGTTAGATCAAGCTGCTTCTGAATATTTCTAATTAAATAATCATCCCCCTCTCCCCTGGGGAGGGGGTATTTTTTCACAGGAGGATTATCATGAAATATAAAACTAAAGAAAAATTAATTTCAGTTGGACTTTTAAGTCCAACGATTATTGGTTTAGGAATATTTGTTTATGGTTTTATCTGGAGAACAATTAGGATTTCAACTATTGATTGGAATAATATAACTAATATGTTGAGAGGTATTGAAAACTTTGTTGGATTAGATAATTTTAGAAATATTTTTACCAGCACTCGTTTTATAACAGGTCTATGGAATAATATTTTCTTTTTAATATTTTTTATAATTGGTTCACTTACAATAGGAATAACTCTGTCTGTTTTTTTAAATGATAAGCCTAAAGGACATTTTATTTTTCAAAATATTTATTTATTTCCAATGGCTATTTCATTTGTTGTCACTGGTACAGTCTGGCGCTGGATTTTTGCTCCAGGAACTGAAGATTTTCCAAGAGGCATCAATCTTCTTTTAACTAATATAGGACTTGAAAATTTACGCTGGGGATGGTTCACATCTACAGAAGGAATTGGCTTATTTAACTTTGCTTTAATTGCTGTTATTGTGGCTGCTATTTGGCAGTTTTCTGGCTATACAATGGCAATGTGGCTGGCTGGATTAAGAGGTATTCCAGAACAATTAATTGAGGCAGCCAGGATTGATGGTGCATCTAAATGGCAGATTTTTTCTAAAATCTTATTTCCAATGCAGAAAGCTATAACTTTGTCAGCTGTTATTCTACTAGCCCATATTGCATTAAAAGCTTTTGATCTGGTTTATGTTATGACAGGAAGTGGTCCTCGTAATGTAACAGATATTCCAGCAGTTTTTATGTTTGAAACTACTTTTAGGAGTAATCGATATTCTGATGGTGCAGCAATTGCCCTTGTTCTACTGGTATTAGTTGGAGTATTAATAATACCTTATTTAGTTCATAGCTTTAGGGAGGACTCATAATGAATGAATATGGAAGTAAAAAATACATTATATATTTAATTATGGTATTAGCTGCAGCTTTTTTTCTTATTCCACTTTATGTTATGCTGGCGACAAGTTTTAAGCCTTTTGCAGAAGCAAGTATGCAGACAATGTGGAATTTACCTTCTTATATTAGTTTTGATGGCATTTTGGAAGCCTATGCACGTTTGTTTCCTCAACTTAGAAATAGTATAATATTAGTTGTACCGGCTACTCTTATATCTGCAATTCTTGGTTCAATTAATGGATATATTTTAAGCGAGTGGCAATTTAAAGGTTCCGATACAATCTTTGCATTAATACTATTTGGAATGTTTATCCCTTACCAAAGTATTCTTGTTCCATTGGTTAGATTTTTACAATCCATTGGTTTATATGGTTCATTACAGGGATTAATCTTTGTTCATATCATTTATGGTTTACCTATTACAACATTGATGTTCAGAAATTATTATTCAGATGTACCCAGTGCTTTAACAGAAGCAGCCCAGGTTGATGGTGCAGGTATTTTAAAAACTTATAGACATATTTTCTTACCAATTTCTATTCCTGCTTTTGTTGTGGTTTTTATTTGGCAGTATACAAATATCTGGAATGAATTTTTATTTGCAGTTACTCTTACCAGTCAACCATCGCAACAGCCAATAACTGTTGCTTTAAATAATTTAGCTGGAAGTCAGGTAGTGCAATGGAATGTTCAGATGAGTGGAGCTCTTTTAACAGCATTGCCAACTTTAATAGTGTATATTATCTTTGGGCGTTATTTCATAAAAGGAATGCTTTCAGGTTCAGTTAAAGGATAAATTTTAAGGAGGAAACATTTATGAGTAAAATAAAATGGGGTATTTTAAGTACAGCCAGTATTGCTAGAAAGCATCTTTTGCCAGCAATGAATAATGCAAAGAATGCTGAGATAAAAGCTATTGCCAGCAGAAATAAAGAAAAGGCAGATGAATTAGCTGCTGATTACAAGAATGTTGAAACCTTTGGCAGTTATGATGAATTAATAATCTCTGATAATATTGATGCAGTTTATATTCCTCTGCCAAATAAATTTCATTTTGAGTGGACTGAAAGGGCTCTTAAATCAGGTAAAGATGTTCTCTGTGAAAAACCATTAACTTTATCTAAAAATGATACAGTTAAACTTTTTGATATTGCAGAAAAAACAGATAATAGACTAGTTGAAGGTTTTATGTATCGTCATCGTGAAATTACTAAAGAGTTAATAGAAGTTGCCAGTAATGAACTTGGGAATATCCATAGAGTTAAGGCAGATTTTTCATATAGAAGTTCTAGACCTAAAACTGATATTAGATTTCAACAGGATCTTGGTGGAGGGGCATTACACGATGTCGGTTGTTATGGAGTAGATTTTATTTTAAAGCTTTTAGGTAAGCCTGATACTCTATTTAATAAATTCCGAAAAGCCAAAGAGTATGGTGTAGATCTTGATGGTACTGTAGTATTTTCATATCCTGATACCCAAGCTATATTGACTTATAGTATTGCATCAGATGGGAAAAAGGACGTAGAGATCACAGGTGAATATGGAAGAATAATTGCTCCAGGCTTTTTCTCATGGGAAAAAACTGGTGAAGAGAGTTTTTATTTATATGGTGGCAAATCTTTTTCTGAAGATAATACAAAGGAATTTATATTTAAAGCTACTGATTTGTATCAGGAGGAAATAGAAGCCGTTTCAAGTGCTTTTTTAAATGATATGGAGGTGCAGCCTTATTCTGAAGAATCTATTTTAAATCAGGAAATTATTGATTTAATGTATAAGTCAGCTAAGCTGTCGAAAGGAATAGGATGTAAATGATTAAGTTTGAAACTGTTATACCAGTATTTTTAATTATATTTATATTGAGTTTTATGTTTATACCAGGTTCAGTAATTGAAGCTGAAGATAATGAACAATTAGAAATCTTTAGCTGGTGGACAGCAACAGGAGAGGCAGAAGGACTTAATTACTTAATAGAAAACTTTGAACTTAACTATCCAGGTTTGTCTGTAATTAATTCAGCTATTCATGGTGGAGCAGGAGTTAATGCAAAGGAGGTTGTAAAAATAAGAATTCTTCAAGGTGACCCTCCTGATATTTTTCAAGTGCATGGTGGAAGTGAATTGCAGGATACCTGGATTGCTGGTGGCTATTTACAGCCATTAACAGCATTATGGGAAGAAGAAAGATGGAAAGAATCATACCCAGAAACTATCAAGGATATGGTTAAATATAATGATGAATTTTATGCTTTACCAGTTACTATTCATAGATCTAATAGACTCTGGTATAATAAAGATATTTTTGAAAAACATGATCTTGTAATTCCTGAATCTACGGAAGAATTAATTGATACATCAAAGAAATTATCTGATTTAGGTATTATCCCACTTGCTTTATCAAGTCAGAATAAATGGCCGATTAGTCATATTTTTGAAATAATTTTATTTGAAGAAGCTGGTCAGGAAAAATATTATAAACTAATATCAGGTAAATTGAGCTGGGAAAATGATTCAGTTAAAAGTTCTTTAAAAAAATTAGAAGATTTATTTAAATATGTAAATGAGGATCATGCGGCATTAACCTGGTCTGAAGCAGCAGAAATGGTATTAACAGAAAAAGCGGCAATGACTATCATGGGAACTTGGGCTGGTGGATATTATTACTCAAGAGATTATGTTGAAAATAAAGATTATGAAACAATCCCATTTCCAGGAGAAGCAGAGTTTTTTGGCCTGGTAATTGATACTTTTGCACTTCCAGAGGATATTACTAACCAGATAGAGGCTGAGAAATGGTTAAAATTTGTTAGCAAACCAGAAATTCAGCATGATTTTACTAGTTTGATGGGAGCTTTGCCAGCCAGGATGAATATTAGTCATCATGATCTGCGACCTTATCTTCAGCAGGATAGGATAGACCTTGAAAATCAAACTATTATTCCAAGTATAACTCATGGTACAGCTACTAGAGAAGTTTTTATAAGTAGTCTTAATGATGAATTAAATCAATTTTTATATACTAATGACATTAATGCTACTTTAGAAAGACTAAATGAAATAGCAGAATTATTTTTATAAGCTGGTAGTATAGTTATTAAATTAATTTTTCTTTGATAAAATCAACTATTCTACCAGCAGCCTTACCATCACCATAAGGATTATTCTTCGCTGACATTTCATTGTATAAATTTTCGCTTGAAATTAACTCTTTAGCAGTTTCATAAATCATCTTATAATTAGCCCCAACTTTCCTGACAGTCCCTGCTTCTACTGCTTCAGGCCTTTCAGTTTTGTCTCTTAAAACAAGCACTGGCTTGCCTAATGATGGTGCTTCTTCCTGAATACCCCCTGAATCTGTCATTATCATATATGACTTATTCATGAGATTAACAAAAGGCTCATAGTCCAATGGTTCTATGAGGTGAATCCTATCCATATCCTTAAGGATTCTATCTGCAACCTCTTTAACCCTTGGGTTAAGATGAACAGGGTAGATGACCTCTATACCAACATCTTCAATTACTAAATCTCTTACTGCCTTAAATATTTCTTCAAGAGGCTTTCCTAAGTTCTCGCGCCTGTGGGCTGTAAGCAGTATTATTTTTTTGCTTTCAAAATCAAGCTGACTTAAAAGCTGGTTTTCAAATTGATAATTTTCTATAATTGTATCTAAAAGTGCATCGATTACTGTATTTCCAGTAACAGTAATCTTATTAGAAGAGATATTTTCTTTAAGTAAATTTTCTTTTGCTGTTTCAGTAGGAGCAAAGTGGAAATCAGCCAGAACTCCTGTCAGATGGCGATTTATTTCTTCAGGAAATGGTGAATATTTATCTCCAGTTCTTAAGCCTGCCTCAACATGACCTATTGAGATTTGCTGGTAATAGGCTGCCAGTGAGGCAACAAAGGTTGTAGAAGTATCGCCATGAACTAATATTAAGTCAGGCCTTTCTTTAATAAAAACAGCTTCAAGTTTCTTTAAAACTCTAGATGTTATTTCGCTTAATGTCTGGTTATCTTCCATGATATCAAGATCATAATCTGGTTTGATATTGAAAAGATCAAGTACCTGATCCAGCATTTCTCTGTGCTGGGCTGTAACTGTTAAAACAGTATCAATATTTTCTTCATTTTGTAAGGCTTTAACGACTGGAGCCAT
>SLSL01000111.1 GCA_007130465.1 Halanaerobiaceae bacterium
TAAAGACGTTTAAGTAAATTCATTTTAACCCACCTTAATATAAAACTTCAAGGTTTATTATACTATTTATTTAGTTTTAATACAAATCACCTTAATAACTAAATCCTTCACCTAGAACCTCTTTAACATGGGAAACCATCACAAAGGCATTTTCATCTACCTCAGCAATATAAGATTTTAATGCAAAAAACTCTCGTTTATCCATGGCTGTAATTATTACATCTTTGGCTTCACCGGTAAAAGCTCCCTCAGCTTTATAGATTGTAGCCCCTCTCTCTATATTCTGATTAATATAACTTTTAATCTTCTCCGGCTTCGAGGTTATAATCGTCAACTGTATTTTTAGATTAAAACCAGCAATAATATAATCAATAGTAAAGGAGTTTATCATAATACCTAATAAAGCATAAAGGCCAAGCTCAATACCAAAAGTAAAAGCTGCCAGCAATATTACTAAAAAGTCAGCGGCTAGCAGAGATTTCCCGATATCAATCTGATAAAAATTATTAATAATTTTAGCTATAATATCAGTGCCCCCGGTAGAAGCATTATTATGAAAGACAATAGCCATTCCGATTGCACCCATTAAAATCCCATAAAATAAATTAAGAAATATATTCTCAACTAATGGACCGGCTATTGGCAGAACAAGTTCCATCACCCAGATAGTTCCGGATAAGGTAAAACTAGCGAAAATAGTTCTGGCTCCAAACTGCCTCCCAATCAATATAAAAGCCACCAGCAACAATATAACATTCATCACAGTCATCGACAGTCCTACTGGCACCTGGGGAAAATGGCTATTTATGACAATCGCCAGGCCGGAAATACCACCAACTGCCAGATTAGATGGAATTAAAAATATAGCAAGTCCAGCTGCAACTATTGTGGTACCTAAAAATATGATTATATATTCTTTTAATGTCTTAGACATCTATATTACCTCCACTTGATATTATTACGTCAACTAAGTAAATTCTAACATTGTAAATCATGCTTTGCAACCAATTATATTTTCAGGCATAAATCCACCTAATAGTTTAATAATATGATCTAAAATTATACTGGTTATAATAGTGCCAATAATTAGAAATGACCCAAATCTAAGTAATTCATGACCAGGATATGACTGAGCAATAACTAATAAGTGATATAATTATTATATGCAGACAAATTAAAATAGGGGGGTTAATTATGTTGAGTAAAAAAATTATAACAGGTATTATAGTCTCAACCATTATGATTGCTTTGATATTAGTGTTTCCAGGTAATCTAATGGCAGATGGACATGGTGAGGGCCCTGGAATTGAGAGAACTGAAGAAATCATAATGGCATACCTTAATCCAGAAGATCCAGCTGACATTCATGATATGAATTATGTGACTGATGATGTAACTTACTATGATATGTCCATGGGTGGAATCCCAATGTCTTCTAATCGTGAAGAGTTGGCAGATTATCTCTACTGGTTCTATAATGTGGCCTTCGAAACCGAAGTTGAAATAAGAAACATGGTTATTGGGAATGGGCAGGCAGTTCTAGAATGGATAGTGATGGGTACTCATATTGGAGAATTTGCCGAGATACCTCCAACTGGTAATACTATTGAAGTTCCAATGATTATAAGGTATAAACTACAAGATCATGAACCTTATTATGTAGAGCGAGGCTGGATTTATCCGATGGCTAACCTTTTAATGGCTCAGTTATTAGCTGAATAAGTTGTAATACTAATTAATCTAAAATCATGATAACAATTAAATAAACTTAAATGATAAAACCCTGATCCTGGGAGGTTAATCACCAGAATCAGGGTTCTTATATTAATCCTTATCTTTAACTATTTTACTATATTTGATATATAGTTTTTAGTTAAGGTTTTGCTGAAATTTACTCAAAATGTGTTCTGCTTAAGCCATGATATTTTTCATTTAATTCTTCCTCTGAGATTATATTCTCAACGAAATTAATAATGGTATCATTGTGACGGAGATAGGTGTTCTCGCCATCATCCTGTGCTGTAAATTCATATGCACTTGCAATATAGCTATTTAATGCTACAGTATATTCAGTATCCTCATCTAGCTCTGTTCCATCAGGATAATAGAGATTAACTGTTTCAAGATTGCCATCTGCATCAGTTATAACCTCATAATTTAAGCCGGCTACTCTTAGATCGGCTTCTCCTCTGCTTTCAGAATCTGTACCGATTAGAGATCTTAAATCATCAGCAGTCATCTGATGGATAACAATATCATTACCAAATGGTTCTAGTTCGAAGATATCACCAACAGTTAGAGCTCCAGCTTCTAATTCACTGACTCTGATACCGCCGCTATTCTGGAATGCAAAATCGACATCATAACCAAGATCGGCAATTTGATCAGACTGAAGAACAGCATCAGTCATGAACGCACCAAGATCTTCAGCACCAGTTATAGGTTCTTCAAGATAGCCAATCTCTCTGGCAAAGATTTCTTCAACATCGGCCTCGAATCCAGCGATTAAATCTTCAACATCTTCATTGGTACCTTCAATATCTTCAGTAGCAATTAGCTTTGAATCTTTTTCAACGACCTCATTGTCCTCATCAAAAGTAACCATAACTTTACCTAAATACTCAGTATCTGAACCAGCTGAAGTAACTAAAGTATCATTGACAAATACAGGTTCTTCAACAACTGTATGGGAATGGCCACCTATAATTAAATCAAGCTCAGACATTTCTTCAGCTAGCTCCTGGTCCCAGCTATGACCCATATGAGTCAGACCAATAAAGGCATCTGAAGTATTTTTCAGATGAGTAAATTCAAGAGCTGTCTCAATAGGATCTAAGAAAGTCAGGCCATATAGATTAACAGGTAATGTAGACGGATAATCTCCACTAACCTGTACCAGACTCAAAAATGTTAAATCTGCACCAAAACTTGTTTCCATCATAGTATATGGCTGTGGTTGGGCCATATCCGCTACATCAGGATCAACCTCAATATTAGCAAGCATCATTGGGAAGTATGCTGAGTCAATACTCTCCTGCAGGCGCTCCTGACCATAATCAAATTCATGATTACCAATAGCCATAGCATCATAACCGGCAGCTCCCATAGTTTCAATCATTGGCTTACCACGGAGGTTTTCATCGTCGATTACATATTCATCGACTATTGGATTACCACTAAAGGCATCACCAGCACTTACAAGAAAGACATCATCATACTCTTCTTCTAGCTGCTCTTTCTGCCAGGCGATTCTGCCAAAATTCTCAATTACTCCATGTTCATCATTAGTATGCAGGATAGCGACAGTCTTATAATCTGAATGACTATCTGCCTCAACTACTAGTTCTCCTGATTCTCCTGGAAATAGACCAAAGGCTGACATAGCCATAACCATAGCAGCCATGACAAAAACTACACTTAACTTTTTAACTGTTGACTTATGCATTAATAAATTCCCCCTTGTGGAATATTATTTAATATTTAATTGATTTAAGTGAAAATAGGTTTAATCAGCTTTTATATAAAGCTTAGCTCCCTCTCTTAGCTCACCTCCTAGCATAACCCTATTTTCATATTTATCATAGACATTCATATTACCTGACTTTACCTGTTTGTATTCATCAATAGAATATTTCCTGAGGACATCTTCAACCTTAGCACCATTAAAAATAGTAATTTCGGTATTATTTACATA
>SLSL01000261.1 GCA_007130465.1 Halanaerobiaceae bacterium
TTAATTGGTTCGCTTTTAGGAATTATTTGTATTTTAGGTTCAGGTTATCGAACAGGTTTTGCTGGAAATTGGATTCTCCTCTGGGCCCTCTGGTATAACCGTTTTTTAATGGGCATAGTGATAGGTTTAGTGACTAATAACAAACGTCATGTCGCTATTATAAGAGGGGCAATTTTAGGTTTACTGGTTTCATTTGCCTATTATTTCACCACAGGTTTTGCCGATGTTATAAGTTTTATAGCCGGTGGAGTTTATGGTATCATTATTGATTATTTAGCCAGCCGACACCAGTGGATAACTGCAAAACTTAAAGACAGGATTTTTAGAAATAATAAAATAAGTATTTAGAGAGAGCCAACCTGGCTTAGTCTTTCCTTGACCTTTCCAAAAATTTATTTTAAACAGGAGGATATTATGAAATCAGAATTAAAAACTCTTTTTGATGATAATAAAATCGATTATGGAGATATCCGCTTTGAAAATAACAACCAGACAGAGATAAGATTTGAAAATGAAGATCTAAAAGAAGTTAAATCTTCATATCGAGAGGGCGGCCATCTCAGAGTTTATTACCAGGGAGTAAAGGCAGTAAATTCTTTCAGCCAGCTCAAAGATGCTCCACAGGTAAAGAATGAACTGGCAGACTCGATATCTGGAACAGAAGATCTAATCTCTAAAAAAGCTGAATTAAAAGCAGCAGAGGTCATCAAAGATAAAGATTTTGTAAAAACAGACTCTAACCCAAGTGATTACAGTCTGGAAGAGAAAAAAGAATTACTTGAAGGCTATAATCGCCTGGCCTTAGAACAGGATCATGTAATTAAAACTGATTTTACCTACAGAGATTTTTATTCAAGACGGATTTTCATTAATTCAGAAGGCTCAGAAATAGAATATGACCTTTTAGGTAGTTTGATCAGTGGAACAGTCTATGCAAAAAAAGATAATGTCGTTCAGGTTAAGCGGGTCTCTTTTGGTGGGTTTCCAGAATTTGAAAACCTTTTAAACCGGGAAGAAGACCTATTAAAGGAGATCGATATCCTACAGCAGATGCTGGATGCTGAACCAATTAAAGCCGGCAATTATCCGGTTATAATCAATCAGGCCCTGGCATCAGTCTTTATCCACGAGGCCTTTGGCCATTTATCTGAAGCAGATAGCGTAAAAAATAATCCAGCCTTCAGAGATAAACTTCAGGTTGGCATCAAATTAGGCAAGGATATATTAACAGTGATTGATGATCCAGGAATTATAAATGCTCCAGGGAATTATAAGTATGATGATGAAGGCCTGCCGGCCCAAAAGACAACTTTAATTGATCAGGGAATTCTGAGCGGCCGGCTCCATTCAAGAGAGACAGCAGCAGATTTTAATGAGCCACTCTCAGGTAATATGCGAGCAGTAGACTGTAAATATTCACCGATAATAAGAATGTCTAATATTTATATAGCTGAAGGTGAATCAGAGGTAGAAGATATGATTTCATCAATAGATAATGGCTATTATATTTGCAATGGCCGGGGCGGCCAGACAACTGGAGATCAATTCACCTTTGGCGCTGAATATGGCTATAAGATTGAAAACGGCCAGAAGAAAGGCATGGTAAGAGATATAAATTTAAGTGGTGAACTCTTTGCAACTTTAAATAGAATTTCCATGGTCGGCAATGACTTAAAATTTAGAGAAGTTGGTGGCTGCGGTAAAGGTAGCCCAATGCAGTTAAATATCTTCTCAGGTATGGGAGCACCTCATATAAAAGTTGACAAGGTCAATATAGGAGGCGTATAAAATGCTGGATATTAATAAACTAAAGAATAATTTTGCTGAAGCAGAATTATTAATTAAAGATAACAGAGAAGTTAGGTATGACTTTGAGAACTGGGATTTAGAGGAGATTACTAGCAAAGATCTTTCAGAGTTCTCCCTAAGAGTTAGAGATAACAATAAATCAGGCTCCAGCACAGCAACAGGCAGTTCCTCAAAAGTCCTGGACAATCTAATTGCAGGGGCAAAAAAATCTGTAGAATTTGGAGAACCAGCATACTTTAATTTTTCTGATGAGAAATTAAATGCGGCAGATCAGAATACTGAAAGTAAATTTTCTGAGGTCAAATCAAACCAGTTAGTTGAATTTGCTAGAGAAATTAAAAATACATTTAAAGAGAAGAAGCCAGATCTAACCCTCAACTTCAGTATAAATAAAAATTACGAAAAAATAAAACTTCTCACCACCAGAGGAGCTGAACTCAAAGAAAATAAGACAGGTTTTAGTTTCTTCTTTTCTGTCCCAATCCCTGGTGGAGGTTCTGAATTATATAGATATTATGAATCAGATAATTTATTCGAAGAAATACCAGAAGCCGATATCGATGAATTCATTGAAGAATATGAATTAACAGAGCAGATATCAAAGCCAAAAACCGGTAAAATGCCTGTTCTATTTTCTCCTCGGGCCCTCTATTTCTTCCTGGTAAGTTTAGAGACAGGAGTGAGCAGCCAGAATATTTTCCAGGGCACATCGCCGCTTATAGATAAATTAGGAGACCCAGTCTTCTCAGATAAATTAACTGTAATTGATAAGCCTCAAATTAAAGGAACCAGTTTTGGCAGAATGTTTGACGATGAAGGCATAACGACTTCAGAAAAATCAATAATTGAAAATGGAAAACTAAACAGCTATCTCTATGACCTGGAATACGCTTCTAAGATGGATACTATTTCAACTGGCAACGGCATGAAAAATACATTGTTTGGCAGTGGAATAGATACACCTGTTAACCCATCCTTTGTCCATCCTGTCATCTCGCCAGGTAATAAAAGCAAGGCTGGACTCCTGGCTGAAGTTAATGAAGGTATCCTGGTCGAAAATGTAATAGGATTCCATTCATCTAACTATACCCAGGGCCATTTCTCAGTCCAGGCCCAGGGTTTTCATGTAAAGGGTGGTAAATTACAGGGCAGATTAGAAGACGTTATGCTGGCCGGCAATATCTATAGCGACTTCAAAAATATAATAGGTATCGGCGACAGAACAATTCTATCACCGATGGTATCATCAATAGGCAACTTCCCATATATCTTAGTCGATCAACTCAGCGTCACCGGAGAATAATCAATTCAACTAACCTGGGCGCTGAACCTACCCCGGGTTAGTCTTTTCTTGACCTTTCCAGAAAATAATTTTAACTTTAAGAAATGTTGGCGATTGACTTTGAATTGCTTATGGCTATTGTACAAAAAAATTAACAAGAGGGGGATAAATAATGGTCTTATTTAAATCTCAAAAAATATGGCCAGCTCTTCTTATAATAGCATTAACTTTTTTTCTAAACTTTGGTATCCAGGGGAGCAATCAGGTTCTGGCAGCGGAGATTGATCGAATCCAACTTAGAGAAGATTTTCAGGAATACCTTTATGATTTTGATAATGATGAACTCCAGGAAGTCTTTACTTCAGAATATCTGGAGAAATTAACAGTTGATGGTCCTAAAGACCTTATCGACCGCCAGAAATATATCACAATTGAAGAAGCAATTGCCGATACAGAATTCTTATTTAAAACCCTGAAATATGGCTATGCCGGCTATCAATTTTTTGGCGGCGACCAAAAGTTCAACACTGCCAGAACCAGCATTATCAAAATCCTTGAAGAGGAAGGTGGCCCTGAAGAAAAAATTAAAGTAGATAA
>SLSL01000154.1 GCA_007130465.1 Halanaerobiaceae bacterium
GATCTCCTAAATATTAATTTAAATAATGTATCTTATTTCTCAACTGCATTAACTCTTTACTACCTCTAAAAGACCTCAACTCTTTTCTACCTAACATTAGACCTCAACTCTTAACGACCTACATTAGACCTCAACTCTTAACGAACTATATTAGACCTCAACTCTTAACGAACTATATTAGACCTTTCTGCTTTTCTTCTAAATCTTTCTCCAATACCTGATCAAGACAGCCAAAAAACCCTTTTACACAGGGTACCCTTAAAGAATAATAATTATTTAAACCATCTTTTCTAACTTCAATCAAACCAGCCTGCTTTAAAACACTTAAATGTCTTGAGATAACAGATTGACTGGCATTCTCTAATTCTTCCTCAAGCTCACAGACACAGAATTCCTCTTTCTGAAGTAAATCAACAATCTCAAGCCTTAGAGGATGAGATAATGCCTTAGCAACCTCAGCCCTGGCTTCATATATTTTTTTTGTAGCCATCAAGCTCACCTCTTCCATAACTATATTACAATATTGAGATATAGTTGTCAAGACCAATTTTTTTATGTATAATTACCTATATAAAGCAGGAGTTAACCCAGGTAATCAAGAACTAATTATAATAGAAACTATTTTGCTGGCTGGAGGAGATATTATGAGTGATAATAAAAAACATTCACACCGAAAAATATTAACTGTCATTCTTCTTTTAATCTTTGTCGGGGCAGGCATTTTTTATTTTTCAATGAATTTAGATGAGAGTGAATTTGCCGAACCTATGAATGAAGAAGAATTAGAATTATTAGAAGACGATGTTGAAGATGGACTTGAAGATGATATTGAAGACGACATCCAGTATGATACCGAAGATATAGACGATGAAACAAGCTCATCTGACCAAGACGACCATACCGATTCAGATGACCTAACTGATCCAGATGATCTTAGTGATTCTGATGACCCTGGCGATTCTGATGATCTTACCGAAACAGATGACCCTATCGATCCTGATGAACCAACCACATCAGATGACCCAACCGATCCTGATGAACCAACTACATCAGATGACCCAACCGACCCAGATGAAACGTCAGCTCAAATAGTCGATCAGGATACCACAGAGGATGAGATCGATGACATCGACCAGACAGACCCTGAAGATACAGATCTACCTGACATCGAGACTACCGATGATGAAACCCAGGCCGAATTAGAGACTGAAGACTCAATTACTGACGATCCTGATGAAACTGAAGATGAAGAACCCCTAGATCCTGAGAGACCAGATCCAATAGATGAAGAGCAACCAGAAACAATTGCTGAAGAGCCAGAGGAAACAAAAGAAGATGAAGGAATCATCGATCGAATCATCTCTTTTCTTTCCAGTCCCTTTAGATCTGAAGATCCTGAAGAAATAGCAATCGACGACACAGATGATCAGGATGAGATTGACCAGATAACTGACGAAAGCCAGGATCAGGAAGACTCAGTTTTTCAGCTAGAAAGTAAAAATCTAGTCGTGCTCGGCATCGATAATTTATCAGAAGAACAGGAGCATACCTTCGACTTTATCGGACTTATCTCATTTGATGCCCCTAATTTAGAGGTAGAATTTAAAATAATACCATCCCGTCATACATATGAAGACCAGGAACTCAGAGCACTTTCCCAGGAAGAGATAACTGCAATAATCACAGAACTTACTGGCTTGCAGATTGATTACGAGCTAATTCTTGACTACAGTGGCTTCCAATATTATGTAGACGAAATAGATGGTATTGAACTGGAATTATCAACTAACTTTATAGTGCCTGACCTGGATCTAGAATTAACCCAGGGAAACAATCAACTGGATGGGTCTGAAGCCTTAAATTATGCAAGGTATTATAATCCAGATAACGGCGAAATAAGTAGAATCAATCGCCAGCAGGAAGTAATCGATAAAATCTATCATAAAAGCTTAAGACTTGAAAATATATTAAGATTACCTGGCCATTATAATCACCTGATAAATGAGAAAGAAGCAGTAAAAACTGATATTGATCAAGAAATGATAAGGAATACAATTAGATATATTAGACAGCTTGATCAACTATCAATAAAATATAGTATTTTTAACGATTAATGGAGCATACAAGAGTAATTAGTTGCATAGGCAAGCATAAAAGTCCTTATCTACTCTGATTGCTCTTATAACTGTTGACTTAAATCAGTCTTTTATGTATACTATTTATTGCTGGCGGCGAGAAATGTTGTCGGTTTTACAAAACTGGGGACGTAGCGAAGTGGTTTAACGCGTCGGCCTGTCACGCCGAAGATCGCGGGTTCAAATCCCGTCGTCCTCGCCACTTATGGTGAGATAGCTCAGTCGGTAGAGCAGTGGATTGAAAATCCACGTGTCGGCAGTTCGATTCTGCCTCTCACCACCATTTTTCTTGCGGGAATAGCTCAGCGGTAGAGCGTCACGTTGCCAACGTGAATGTCGCGGGTTCAAATCCCGTTTCCCGCTCCATTTGATTTTTAAATTAACTCCATTTGGTATCTGGCGGCGTCGCCAAGTGGTAAGGCAGAGGACTGCAAATCCTTTATCGGCGGTTCAAATCCGCCCGCCGCCTCCAAAAAGATAAGGTAAAATAATATATGCCGGGGTGGCGGAATTGGCAGACGCATCGGACTTAAAATCCGGTGGGAATTTTTTCCCGTATCGGTTCGAGCCCGATCCCCGGCACCATTTTTTTTAAAGCAGTTTTCTGCATTATGAGGGTATAGCTCAGTTGGTCAGAGCGCCACGTTGACATCGTGGAGGCCAGTGGTTCGAATCCACTTATCCTCACCATTTTTTTATTTTGAGACCAGTTTTGATGGTCTTTTTTTTATTTATAATAACAATAAAAAATCACTTGCGTAGCCATAGCGTAGCCATGACATTATTTACCAGCAGTTTTTATAGTGAATTTATGTAAATTAATAAATGCCGAATACATATATCGTGCATATTATACATTTAGATAAGATATTAAAACTTCACTTTATATTGAGGCATTTTTTGTAATTAAAACTTCCTATTAAACTCAACCTGCAGATCCCCAGCCTTATTTCTGCTCAAACTTAACCCCTTTTCTTTCTATGCTTCTCTTTTAAGTTAAGCTTTAGCATGATTCATGATCTTCTTTTCTTCAACTGGATCCAGCTGATAACCAGTTCTCTTTAGGTCATGCCGGAGCTGACTTATTATATCATTAACAGTCTCCAGCTTATTGGACTCCCATTCAAAAAAAATTACATCCAGCAGATCATCGGTCTCAGCTATAATCGGTTTAGCCTTAACAAGCTAAGGATCTATCTCCAGAAGAACTTTCGGGATACTATTAAAATAACAAAAAAGACTGGAACACCAACGGCAAAGATTGCTAAAATATTTAAGGTTAATAATCATTTCAAAACTTTTTTAATAATGTTAGGATTAAGGATATTGAACCTGTTCATATTGAAGAATACTTTGATCAGAAAAGAAGGTTTGGGAATTTAAGAGATGGCTCTCCTCTAACTGAGAAAACTCTTAAAAACATTATGTTGAGTTAAATTTAATCCAATGCAGGCAATTAAAGCTCCTATTCCTGAAAAAAATCTCCTGTGATAAATTCAATGAATATTTAAGAGCCGCTGGACTCCCAGATGAATATTATATTCATACCCTCCGACATACCTTTGCCACTATTAATTTAAGGAATGATATTGAGCCTAAATTCATTCAGAAAATTCTTGGCAATTTAACTATCTCAACTACTCTTGATATTTACTCCTATGTTGTTCTTGAGATGCAGAATGAGGCTGCCAGTAAGATTAATGATGTTATTAATTTTGATTAGATCAATAATTGAATTCAATATATCCTTTGTTCTCTACCCTTGGAGATATTCCCAGTGAACTATTGATGCCAAATTAGAAAAATAAAACTCCCGGAGGAATGCTTCTTCACACACCGGGAGTATTTCTTTGATTATTCTTTATCATGAACTTAAATTACCGGATAATTTAACCTTATTTTTTAAGCATATAAGTTATTCAACTCTTACAACATCGTTCACAAGCTGTATCCAGGTATTAGCACCATAAGGGTGAGTAGCAAAACCTTCAAATTCAGGTTGAATCAAGTCGATCGATTCCTGATAATTAATAAATACTTTAGCATTTTCATTTATGATGATCTCCTGTACCTCTTTATATATTTCTATAGATTCTTCGCTGGTAGGATCAACCATTCTACCCTTCTCCAGAAGTTCGTCCATACGCTCATTGGAAAATCCTACATGATTTGCAGAACCTTCACTATGAAACTGCCTGTAAGAAGCGCGATCTGGATCTATTTGACCTGTCCAGCCGAGCAGAAAAAGATCATAATCATTTGTATCATAAATTCTGTCTAGAAAGGCCCCAAACTCTTCAATAGTGACCTCCGCATCAATACCTACCTGGCTAAGCTCATATTCAATAATTTCGGTATTCAGTGACATTCCTGGGTCCTCAAATGTAAAGATCTTCACCTCTGCTCCTTCTTCGAGTCCAGATTCATTTATTAAATCTTGAGCTCTTTCGAAGTTATATTCTGGATAATCAATCTCGTCGTTAAAATGAGGCATACTAGTCACTATTTGACTCTTACCAGGGTAACCCTGTCCGCCTTGAACTTCATCAACAATGGCTTCCCTATCTACAAGATAGGCCAATGCTTCTCGGAAATATTCATTTTGAGTAACATCCGGATTAAGATCAGAGTCCTGATTGATCCCCACGTAATTATAACCCGCAGCTGGCGCTCTGCTGACAATTACCCCAGGATCCTCTTCCAGTCTTGCCAGTTCATCAGAAACTACACCTCTGGATGCATCAAGTTCACCTGCTTCAAAGGCCAGTAGTCTAGAAGAATCTTCAGGTATTGGCCTAAACTCAATTTCATTGAAATTAGGTGTTCCACCCCAATAATCTTCAAAAGCAGTCAAGATATGAAAATCAGCAGATCTCCATTCATCGTGCATATAGGGGCCTGTACCTATTGGTTCCTGTCCGAATTCTTCATAACCCACATCTTCATGATAATCATAAGGAATTATGCCGACTCTAGCCATATTGTTAATTAGAAAAGCATATGGTTCATTGAGATGAAAAACGATCTCATGATCATCTATTATCTCTATATTCTCTATCGATTGGTAAAGATCTCGATTGGCTGCAGGATTTTCCTCATTGAGTAACCACTCATAAGTGTATTTCACATCTTCCGCAACAAACTCCCTACCGTGTTGCCAATATACCTCTTCCCTCAGGTCCATTTCAATTCTCATAGCATTATCACTCAACTGCCAGTCAGTGGCCAACCAAGGAATAATATTCAGATCATGATCAATATAAGTGAGAGGTTCATTTATAAGATTAATCCTTTCAAAGGCATAGACATCAACCTCGATCAGTGTGTGCAATCCTGAAACCTCTGCCATCTGCCCTACAACAAATCTATCTTCCTCAGCATTTACAATAAGAGTAGAGGCGAAAATAAAAAACCCGATAAATAGGATAACCAAAATTTTCTGAGGATAATTAAATTTCATTATAACACCCCTTTTAGTTTTATAGTAATTTCATTCTGAACCATAATGTTTTCTTAGTTTTAATATTTATAGATAAATTATTGCTGTTTTGCTTTATCCCCCCCTCTTTTTTGTTATTGAATCATACACATAACTCTCCTACAAAAAGGTTAGTTTTGCAAATTAACAATCAAATCTTGTTAAGTTAGATAGATTACAATAAGCATAAATAATACATAAACCTCTCTGTAAGCTTACTATTTAAGCAGATTATAATATATTTTTTTGAAAATTACAAATAATATTCTTTGAACTTCAACCACTTTTAAATAACCTTTGTTCGTTGGTGCCTAAGTCGAGCAGAACTCTCCTCCTCACTTTTTCCCAGCTCACAACGTTCTCGTTAAAGAGTCCAAGATGTTAAAAGACAAAGTATTTTCCTTGATATGATTACAAATTGAACAGCTCAATAAACTTAAAATATGAACTTTTTATATTGTGTATACCAAATTAGTATGGTATAATAATATTTATTAAATATTAAAAATTTTTACAAAGGAGGATAGATTTTATAAGGAAAATTAATTAACTTTATAAAAACTTAGGAGGTAGATTTAGAGTATGAAGAAGATAGCACTAAATAAATCATTAGTTATTGTAATGGTCTTATTATCACTCTTTGTTTTCACTACAATGGTTATGGCAGAAGAAGATGAATTTAAAGTTTCTATAGGTATCCATTCAGAGGTAACTACACTTGATGCCAGGATTACTACTGAGCTAACTGGTAGGACAAGGATTAATCTTATAAATGAACCACTGGTAATTCTTGATCCTAATTATAGGATCGTTCCTGGACTGGCTAAAGAATGGGAATATAATGAAGATGCCACAGAACTAACTTTTTATTTAAATGAAGGCATTATGTTCCATCATGGCCGTGAATTAGTTGCCGACGATGTCAAATACACTATTGACTGGGTTCTTAATGAAGATAATCCTGCTGGAAACAGAGGAGCCTATACAGCAATTAGCGAAGTAGAAGTAATTAATGATTACGAAGTTAAGTTATATTTAGACACAGTTAATACATTCCTGCTGAATGCATTAGCTCAGTTAGGTATTGTCCCAGAAGATAAAGCAGAAGAATTAGGCGAAGATTTTGGTCAGCAACCTGTTGGAACAGGTCCATATGTCTTTGGAGAATGGAATAGAGATGACAATTTATTATTTTATGCCTTTGAAAATTACTGGCAGGGAACTCCTAATGTTGACGTAGTTGAATTTAGGCCAATTCCAGAAGATTCTGCCCGTCTTTTAGCTTTTGAAGCTGGAGAACTAGATATTATAACTGGAATAGTTCCTGATGAACTTGCCCGTTTAGAACAAGATCCTAATGTTATTATCCAGAGAGCACCTGAAGCCGGCTGGAACTTTGTTGGTTTTCAGAATAGTCGAGGCCCTACAACTGACCTCAATCTAAGAAAAGCAATTGCTCACCTGGTTAATAGAGAAGCAATAGTAGATAACGTATTTCAGGGTATGGGTCTTCCTGGTAAAAGCCCAATAGCACCTATGATGGACTGGTTTAATGACGAAATAGATTATGCCGAATATGACTTAGATTTAGCCAGAGAATATTATGAACAGTCAGATGCATATGGAGAAGATATAGAACTGAGAATTTATGTAAGTGATATCTCCTCTGACATTAGAGTAGCAGAAATACTTCAATATGAAATTAATGCTTTAGGAATCGAAAATGTAGATGTAATTGTGGAAGAATGGGGAGCATTCCTTTCAAGAATTGTTGATACAGATGATTACGAAATAATTATATTAGGTTGGGGCTCTGTTATGGGTCCAGATACAGCCTTTTACCGTCAGTTCCACACTGAAGGTTCAGGAAACTTTGTCAGCTACTCAAATCCAAGAATGGATGAACTGCTAGAAGAAGGCAGAAGAGTTGACCCTACTTCTGAGCGTTCAATCGAAATTTACAAGGAAGCCCAGCAGATAGTGCATGATGATGTTCCTAAGGCTTTCATTTATTATAGAGAAGTTGTACTAGCTCATCACCCAGAGCTTACAAATTTCCAGCCTTACTCATATACACCTAATCAATGGCTTTCAGTACCATTCTTAGAAAAAGCTGAATAGATAATAATTTAATTTACAAAATAATGAATATAGCAGATAAACGTCGACCATGTCGGCGTTTATCTATATCATCCGAAAGAAAAGTGATAAAGGATTATAACTTATATATCAGAAAAAAACTAAATAAACCAGGAACAGGTATTATTAAAATTAATAATCTTGAATCTGTATAATATATAGGAGGCCAGAATAAATGCAAGATAATTTTAGAGAAATCAATGATTTTATTCAAGAAAAAATGCAATCAACTAATTTGCCGGCATTAAGTTTAGCTATTTATCAGGATGGAGATATTATTTATTCCCGAGGTTATGGCAGGAAAGATTTATCTACTGGAGAGCCTGCAACGCCAAAAACTCTTTATGGAATAGGCAGTATAACTAAATCCTTTGTAGCTTTAGCAATAATGCAGTTACATGAAGAAAGACATCTTAACATTAATGACGATATAGATCAATACCTTGGCCTAAATATCAAACCATTTGGCCAAAATATAAAAATTAAAAATTTAATGGACCATACCAGCGGTATTCCTAGTTTAGGCTTTGCCTATTCTGCCATCTGCAAGGTTATCGGTGGCCAGACAGATGATCTCCCGATAGGTACCTGCCAGGACATGGTTGATTATATGAAAGGAACTTCCGAATGGGTTGAATCCAGCCCAGGTAAAAGGTGGTTTTATTCAAATGAAACTTATGTCTTATTAGGAGGAATAATTGAAAAAGTAACAGGTATGACAGTTTCTGATTATATTGAAGAAAATATCTTCAACCCTTTAAATATGAATGATTCTATTTATACCAGAGAGGACTTTCTCAATCATGAGGATACTGCCCAACCCTATATTATAAACAAAGATGGAAGCAGAGATCCTGGAGATTATTTATATGGCAATGCCTTTAGTAACGGAAATATAATTAGTAATGTTTTAGATCTAATAAAATATTTAAAACTTTATATTTCACCGGAACCTTCAATCATTAGCAGAAAGTCATTAGACCTTATGATGCAACCCCACATTGAAATGCCCTTATATAAAACATATTACCAGAATGACCAGGATATAGAGCTCGATTTCAATTCAGAAGATAGTTCTAAGTACTATGGCTACGGCCTAATAATAAACCCGGATTTTTATGGACACAGGCTGGTTGGTCATGGCGGCAGCGTCCTTACCAGTACCGCACAATTCGATTTTATCCCAAAATTAAATATAGGTCTAGCCATACTGGCTAATGGTAGTGGCTATTCTAAAAGTAATATATCAAAATATATTTTAGCTTTATTACTCGATAAAGACCCTGATAAACTAGACTTCCGTTATTCTGAAACAAGATTCGAAAATTTAACCGGCCAATATGAAGCCTATACAGATGATCTGATTGCCAATATAACCAGACAGGGCGACCTGCTCAATTGTGAAATGGGAATTGGCGATACCAAAAGTAATATGACTTTAATTCCAGATTCTATCAGTAAAAATAGCCTTAAATTTTTCAGCTTACAAAATGGCAGCAAACAACCGGCTGAATTTAAAATAAAAGAAAATGAAATTGAGTTTATCTTTGAACGTTATAAATTTAAAAAATAAAAATACCACTCGTCTAAAAGATATTGAAAACTAAAAACTGATAGATTAAATTAGACCTATAAATCAAACCAGACCTGATTAATAACAGGTCTGGTTTTTATATTAATTAGAAAATTTAAAGAATTAGATAACTAAAAAAGCCATTGCCGCTACCCCCAACTGAAGTGGATCATGAATCAATCTATTTTCAAGCTTATTTGCTGCCCCTCCTGTAAACCCGGCCGGAATTCCAGGAGCTGCTAAATATGTATTTTTATTAATATCATCTCCAGTAATTATATTTCCAGCAGGAGTTGCATCAAAAAGCAAATTATAATCTGATATACTAAGTTCAGCCTGCTCTTTAACTACCAATTTTTCTTCATCAAACTCCCTTCTTAAATAACTCAATCTTTCCTTATCAATATCAGTAACCACCGGACAGACACCTTTATCTAGTAAAATTCTCACTGTCTCACAGCCAATTCTCCCGGCTCCTAAAACTAAAACCCTTCTACCTCTTAGAGCGCCTGCCACCCCTTCAAGAGCAGTAATGTAAGCCAAGGCCGTAGCCTGATCATTATCAACCCATAAATTATTCTTTAAATTTTTAGCAATAAACTTATTATCATCAGCCAAAAAAACTACATCCATTCCCAATCTCAAAGCCTCTTCTAATCCAGCAACATCAGATTTTATAGTTATCTCAGTCTTAAAATTTAAAAACTCAAGAATATGCTTTACAGAATCTGCAAATCCAGATATCTCGCCTTCCCCAGCCGTTACCGGCACCACCCCATATTGATAGCCCTCCTGAGAAACACCCTCTTTACCAGCAGCTTTAATACCAATTTCTTTTAAGCTCATCCCACTAAGATTTTTTAAATAAGAATCATATTCCTCCAGCTTATTTCCTATCTCCGTAACATCTTCTTCTTTTAATCTTGTCACCAGATCACCCCCAGCTTTGAAACTCATTTTCAATTAAAATTCAACAGAAAACTTTCCAGCTCTGTTTTAAATTTCTCGCTTTTAGCTTCAACTTTCATTAAATTTTCAGCCCAGAAATGCAGAATAGCATACCAATCATTCCCCCTGCCATTATAGTCAGTTAAAGCAAAATCAGCACCAAAAAAATCATTATCCACTTCTAATCTCCCTGCTTCTGTCATTATATGTTCACCAGTAAAAAATACTTTATTATTTTTAATATAAATTTGTTCATAAATGGCAGCCTTATTTTTATTATTCAAATGTTCCCCAGTTTCCCCTTCAAGATAAAGATCTGCCAGCATCTTAACCATATTAATCCCACTTGACCGATAGACTGCAGTTGGCGTCTGGCTGGGAAACCTGGCATCTATTTCCAACAATTTAAGTCCTGATTCAGTCGCAACAACCTCAAGGTCCATAATACCCTGTAGATTTAATTTCTCAGCAGTTATTTTACCTAATTCTTTTAAAGATTTAACGATTTCATTGTCAATAAAATTTCCTGCCAGAACCTTCCGACAGTCATATTCATCATCAAAAATTAATCTGGTAACTTCCAGAGGATAAATCTCATCATCAAATCCAAGAACTTCAATAGAATAAGCAGGCCCAGTTAAAAATTCTTCAATCAAAAAATCCCCGTCATACAATTCTTTCGCCTCTAATAATTCTTCTTCTGAGCCAACCAGATTAACACCCTGGCTGCCACTTCCACCATCTGGCTTGATTATCAGAGGAAATTCCGCTTCAGGCAATGTCATAGCACATGGCAGAGAATATTCTTCAAAAAATTCTCTGGAAGCTTTCTTAGAACTACTTATTTTATATGAATTTAAATCTAAAACTAAAGGAGGTAACTTATCCCTTAATTCATTCAATATCTGCAGGCCCCTGTAATCCTCAAAAGCAGGAAATATCATATCTATCTCAAAACTAATTTTCCCAGGCAGATTATTATCCAAATCGTTAACATCCGCCTGAATAAATTCATCAACCAACCCTAAAGCTGGTGGCTCAGGTTTTTTATCTAGCAGCAAAGTTCTATATCCAGCTTCTTTGGCCAGAAAAGCAATCTCAATCCCCTGTAATCCCCCACCAATTATAGCTATCTTCTTCAAAATTCTACCCCTCTCGCCTCTTTTTTATCCATTCCTTATATTCAGAAACATTAGCCAATCTCAAATCATTATCCTCTAACACTTCTTTTACTCCTGCAACTGTTCTCTTGCCCTCCTCTATGTCAAGTTCAGAATTCGAAACTCCCTTCAGACCTGTAGAGGGTGGTATTATTGAAGTAACAACATTAGCACCTGCCTTTAAGCGATCTTTTAAGCCGGCTATCCCGGCCACATCTAAGGAAGCTGGAACCAGCGAATCTCTTAAAAGTAATCTTAAAACAGCAATGACCAGAAGCTCTAAATATTCTGGAGGTCCACCTTTTTCTGATAAAGGCGTTCCTGATTGAGGTACAAAACTCATAACCCTGCCCTGATCAACCTCTAAATCACTCATCATTTTTACTGAACGAACTCTATCTTTAATCGATTCGCCAACTCCTAACAGAATTCCGTCTTCAATAAGAAAGCCTGCCTGACGGGCTTTACTTTTAAAATTTAGACGAGAATTAAAATCCTGATTAACCCTCAACTCTCGATATAAATCAGGAGTATGTGTCTCCTGATAACAGGCATACCAGTCAGCTCCAGCATGCCGCAAGTCAGTCAATTTCTCCTCCGGCCAGAGTCCAAAGGAAGCCATAACTGGCAGCTCGGTATTTTCTTTAACCGCAGATACAATCTCAAGCAGATCAGAAAAATCATGGTTTCGATAATATAATGGGTCCTCCCCCATAGTTAAATCAATCAAATGCACTCCAGATTCACTTAATGCTTCAGCTATGGCCAAAACCTCTTCTGGGTCTTTCCGATAACGGGGGCTTTTAGGATTGCTATTCCTATAAAAACAAAACTTACAGTCATTCTGACAGAAAGTTGAAAAATAAACAAAACCATAAGCAAATATCTTATCTCCAAAATATTTGCTCCTAACTTTACAGGCAGCAGCAAAAAGCCTCTCCTGGTCTCCCCTATCTTCTAATGATAGTAAGTATTCTATTTCCCCTGGGTTAAGCTGTTCTTCATCCAGGGCTTTATCAATAATATGATTTAATTTGCTCATAAATATCTCCCTCAATTAGTTGATTAAATATTCAACCTGGCTCCATCCTGATATATTAAGCTGCGCCCAACTCTGGAAATGCTGGCAATCCCCTTATTCGCCATAATTAATCTTTCTAAACCAATCCCAATTCCAGCCCAACTATCTTTTATATCCCAGGCTTTATCAAGCTCATGAGGCCCTACAGCTCCAGAGCCTATTTCAATATCATTCACCATTACATCAACTGTTTCCCCATAAACACTGGATTTTTCTCCTATCATCTGATAATCAATTTCCATACCATCCATAATCAACTCAACAATCTCTTCCAATCTACTTATCGGTTCATTAACAGGCCCCAACTCTACCAGATTGAGCATAGTAAATTCTGAAAGGTGCTGGCTGCCACTGGATTCTTTCCGAAAACAACTTCCTACCTCAAATATTCTAACTGGCTTCTCTAAATTTTTCTCAAACCGGCTTAAAATTTCATAGAGATTCGGGGCATGCATCGGCCGGAGACAATAATCGCCACCCTGCAGCCAGTAAATCTGCTGCCATAAAGGATCTCCACTGGTTATCCCCATTCTTTCTAGCTTTCCCCTGGCCAGTCTAATTGGAGTCATAACCTCAGTAAAATTTTCCTGATTCAAAATTTTTCTCAGCTTATCTTCATAAATTCTAACATCAGACTTAAATTTTTGTCCGGTCAGCTCCTTTAATTGCTCATGATTTTTATCAGCCAACTCATTCTCAAGATCTTTAAATTTTTTCTCCCTTTCTTCAAGGGAATTAAAATTTCCTTCAAGTAACTCCCCATACTCACCAAAAATATCAAGTTCCCTAATCCTCTGCCTCTGTCCGCTGGTAAACTGCATGAAACACCTCCAGAATATAATTAGCTAAATATTTAAATTACCATAAATTAATTAAAGGCCGTCTTAGAATACTTCTCCAATTTCCAGTCAGGCACCTGACATTTAGGACAGGATTTTACCATTATTTTATTTCTCAGCCAGCGAGCCGCCCTACTATTTTTAGAATTTTTAGCCTCTAAAATCTCGCCACAATAAAGTTCTAATTCAAGGTAGTTCCCCTTTTTTTCAATTGCCTTTATTCCATGTAATAAACCGTTCCGTGAAGGCCAGAGTTTAATCCTTTTCAATAATTTATGGAGCTTTTCTTTTTTTCTAAAAA
>SLSL01000137.1 GCA_007130465.1 Halanaerobiaceae bacterium
GTATTAGTCGAACAACCCAGGGCCATATCAACCCGCAGGGCGTTGGAAAAGGATTCCTCAGTCACTATATCCCTGGGCTTTATATCTTCTTCAAAAAGCTTAACAACCTGCTTGCCAGTCTCTTTGGCCAGCCTTCTTCTGGCTGCTGAGACTGCCGGAATTGTTCCATTACCTGGCAAGGCCAGCCCTAACACCTCGGATAGACAATTCATCGAATTGGCTGTAAACATACCTGAACAGGAACCACAGCCAGGACAGGCTGAATCTTCTATCTCTGCCAGTTCTTCTTCAGAAACCTTACCAGAACTAACTCCAGCAGACTTTTCAAAAACTGTTTTTAAATCAATATTTTCTCCTTGATGACGGCCAGCCATCATCGGGCCACCACTGATTACAATTGCCGGCAGGTTAAGCCTTAAAGCTGCCATCATCATGCCTGGCACAATCTTATCACAGTTCGGTATTAAAACTAAAGCATCGAGTGCATGAGCTCTGGCCACTGCTTCCACTGAATCAGCAATTAATTCACGGCTGGCCAGAGAATAATGCATCCCCTGATGTCCCATTGCTATCCCATCACAGACACCAATAGTTCCAAATTCAAGGGGCGTACCACCTGCCCTGGTAATTCCACTCTTTACTGCAACGGCAACCTTATCTAAATCCTGATGGCCTGGAATCAATTCACTGTAAGAATTACAAACACCAATCAATGGGCCTTCAAGTTCATCATCTGTTAACCCCAGTGCCTTAAATAGCGAACGCTGAGGAGCATTTACAACTTTAGTCGTTACTTTTTTGCTCGGTCTGCTCATCTAAATTGCCTCCTTCGAAACTTTAAATTTAATACCATACTGAATGCTATCTACAAGAGCCTGCCAGCTGGCTTCTATTATATTTGTCGAAACCCCAACAGTTCCCCAGGTTTCATCGCCATTACCAGTCTCAATTAAAACTCTGACTTTGGCAGCAGTTCCATCCTGGCCATTTAATACTCTTACTTTATAATCGACCAGAGCAATATTCTCAATCTCAGGATAGAACTTAACCAGGGCTTTCCTGAGAGCTTTATCTAAAGCATTTACAGGCCCATCGCCTTCAGCTGCTGTATGTACCCTCTGACTATTTACCAACACTTTAATCGTTGCTTCAGAGTTGGGATCATCAGTCTCTTTTTTATCAGTTAAAATCCTTACCGACTCTAGAGAAAAGAGTTTTTCATATTCACCCCGGGCTCTATCTAATAAAAGCTTTAATGAAGCTTCAGCGCCTTCAAAATAATAACCCTGATGCTCAAGTTCCTTGATTTTCTCTAAAACTTCCTGAAGGTTCTCATTTTCATCATCTAATTTAATACCTAACTCTTCTGCCTTATAGATTAAATTACTCTTTCCAGAAAGCTCTGAAACTAAAACTCTTCTCTGGTTGCCAACAGCTCCTGGATCTTCATGTTCATAGGTGCTGGCATTCTTTAAGACTGCACTTACATGAATGCCACCTTTATGGGCAAATGCACTCTCGCCAACATAGGCCATATGGGATGGAGGTAAAAGATTGGCTGTCTCACTGACATATCTTGAAGTTACTGTCAGCCTCTTTAGTTCTTCAGCAGTAACAACCTGATATCCATATTTCAGTTGGAGAGTTGGGATCAGAGATGATAGATTGGCATTTCCACAGCGCTCTCCATAACCGTTAATGGTACCCTGAACCTGAACTGCTCCTTCCCTGACTGCAACTAAAGAATTGGCAACTGCCAGTTCAGAATCATTATGGGTATGGATTCCGATATCTGCCGATACCTTTTCTTTAACATCTTTTACAATTAAACTAATCTCATCAGGGGTTGAACCACCATTGGTATCACAGAGAACCAGACAGTCTGCACCGGCTTCTTCTGCTGCCTGCAGAACCTGAATGGCATAATCTTTATCAGCTTTATAACCATCAAAAAAATGTTCAGCATCAAAGAAGACCTCCATGCCACTGGATTTCAAGTATTCAATAGAACTTGCAACCATTCTAATGTTTTCGTCCAAAGAAGTCTTTAATGCCTCTTTTACATGGAGTGGCCAGCTTTTGCCAAAAATAGTTGCTACATCAGCACCAGAGTCGATAATCGCTCTAAGATTCATATCGTTTTCCGCTTCAATACCTGGCCTCCTGGTACTGCCAAAAGCAGCTATTTTTGTTCCTTCAAGATTTAAATTTCTGGCCTTCTTAAAATATTCGATATCCTTTGGATTAGAACCTGGCCAGCCTCCTTCAACATAATCTATCCCGGCTGCTGCTAGCTTCCTGGTAATATTAAGTTTATCTTCTGTGGAAAATGAGACGCCTTCTCTCTGAGTCCCATCCCTTAATGTAGTATCATATAACTCTATCATCTCTATTGCCTCCCAATATTATATTAAACTGCAGATATAATCGCCAAACTCAACTGTACTCAATTTGCCACCCATATCAGCTGTCTTCATTCCTAGCTGAAGAGCCTGGCCAACTGCATCTTCTATCCTGCTTGATTCTTCTGAATAACCTAAGACATCAACTAGCATTGCTGCTGCCAGAATTGCTGCTGCCGGGTTAGCTTTCCCCTCGCCGGCAATGTCAGGGGCAGAACCATGGACTGGCTCAAACATAGAAAGGCCATCCGGATTTATATTTCCTGAAACTGCAAGCCCCATACCACCCTGGAGTTCTGCTCCAAGATCTGTAATAATATCACCGAACATATTACAGGTCACAACTACATCAAAATCTTCTGGATTCCTGACTATCTTCATTGTCATCGCATCGACTAAAATATGATCCTGCTCAACTTCAGGGTATTCACTGCCTTTCTCTTTAAAGACTCGCTGCCAGAGATCATGGGAATACTTAAGGACATTGCTCTTATCACAGAGAGTTAATTTAACCCCAGAGTCAGAAGCATAACGATAGGCATAATCAATTACTCTTTCAACACCATGATAGGTATTGATCATTTCCTGGATTGCCACCTCCTGCTCAGTTCCCTTTTTAAGAAAGCCACCGGCCCCGGCATATAAACCTTCGGTATTCTCCCTGACTACCATAAAATCTATATCTTCAGGCCTTTTATCTTTAAGGGGGGTAAAACTGCTGTCCAGCAGTTTTATCGGCCTCAAGTTAATATACTGATCAAAAGAAAATCTCAAATCAAGGAGAATACCATGTTCCAATACTCCTGGCTTAACCCTGGGATCACCTACAGCCCCTAGGAAGATGGCATCATAATTTTCTAAATCTGCCTTAATCTCATCTGTCAACAATTCACCGGTATCAAGATAATGGTCGGCTCCCTGAGGAAACTCCTGAAAATTAAAATCCAGTTCACTTTCTGAAGCCAGTTTTTCAAGCACTTTAATCGCCTCATCCGAAACTTCAGGACCAATCCCATCACCTGGTAAGACTGCTAAATCATATCTAGCCATTCTTATTCACCTTCTCTTGGAGATATTTAATCAGACCGCCACTGGCAATAAGCTCCTGCATGAATTCAGGAAATGGCCTGGCCTGATACTCCTCATCTTTGCTTAAGTTCTTGATCAATCCCTGATCTAAATCAACTGAAATTTTATCACCTTCAGAGATTGAGCTAACTGCATCTTCAGATTCCA
>SLSL01000183.1 GCA_007130465.1 Halanaerobiaceae bacterium
CAGCTGACCGGTACTAATAGATCGAGGTCTTCTCAACCTTCCCTTTGCATCTTTGAAGGTGTGACATATATTCCCATATATTTTTATTATCTCTGCATTAGGCAGAGATTTTTTGTTTTTAGAGGGGTTTTTAAGGTGTTTAATAAATTATTTAAATAACATGATGATAAAAGGAGGAATTTAAAGAAAAAAGTTTAATATTATATATAGCACTTTAAATTAGTAAAAGCAAAGCATAGAGGAGAAAGGAGATTATTACTAATGAAGAAGAAAATTTTAGGTCTTGTTGTGTTGGTTATGGCTTTTTCTTTATTATTTACTAACAGTCTCGGGGTTATGGCTCAGGAACCTCAGGAGGGTGGAGATTTAAGGGTGGCTATCGGCGCTGATCCAGAATCGCTGGATCCGTTATATGCTCAGTCATCACCTGCTGCTATGGTTATGGTCCATATGATGGAGACACTTTTTGAGATGACACCAGACGGGGATATTGTACCACTTTTAGCAGAGGATTATGATGTTTCTGATGATGGTTTAGTCTATGATCTTTATTTAAGAGAAGGTGTTGAGTTCCATGATGGAGAACCATTTAATGCTGAAGCTGTTAAATTTAATCTTGAAAGACTTTTAGATGAAGGAGCAGTTTATTCGTTCTTAATTAATGCTATTACAGAAATTGAAATAGTTGATGAGTATACTATCAGAATAGCAACTGACGAGCCATTTGCTCCAATTCTTGCTCATTTATCCCATGATTTTATTTCTATGATTAGTCCAGCTGCAATTGATCCTGATGATCCTTCTCAGGATGCTGGCGAGAATATAGTAGGTACAGGGCCGTTTAAGATGGATGGCTGGAATCGTGGCGAAGCGGTTATTATGAGTAGAAATGATAACTACTGGGGAGAAAATGCCTATGTAGATACATTCAGAGTTTTAATTGTTCCAGAAGAATCTACTAGAGTTGTTATGTTAGAAACTGGTGAGGCTCATGCTATTATGAATGTTCCTGCCAGAGATGTTTCCAGGCTTGAAGGCAATCCTGATTTAACTGTAGAGAATGTTCCTAGTTTGAGAACATTATATGTAGGTTTAAATAATCACAGAGAACCTTTTGATGATGTTAGAGTTAGAAAGGCTATGAATTATGCTGTAGATAGTGAAGCAATTGTTGAGCATATTATTGATGGCGCAGGACGTCCATCTGATGCTCCTATCTCACCTGATATCTTTGGTTATTCAGGTCAGGAAATCTATCAGCATGATCCAGATAGAGCCCGGGAATTATTAGCTGAAGCCGGTTATGAAGATGGCTTAGAAGTAGAATTTTATTATCCAGTAGGTCGTTATCCAATGGATCAGACTATTTCCCAGGCAATACAGAGTCAGTTAGCTGATGTTGGTGTAGATGCCAATATGACAACAATGGAATGGGCCACTTATCTTGAAGTAATCGGTGGTAATCAGCCAGAAGATGTAGAACATGATATGTACTTCCTTGGTTGGGGTACTGTAACTGGTGATGCTGATTATGGTCTATATGCGCTATTCCATTCAGGTGAATGGGCACCAGATGGCAATAACTGGCATTTTGGAGATCATGAAGGTGTAGATGAATTATTATATGAGGCCAGAGTAACTCCTGACCCTGAAGCTAGACAGGAATTATATGCAGAAGCTATTGAGTTGATCTGGGATGATGCACCTTGGATCTTCTTGCACAGTATTTCTCAGCTTAATGGTGTAAGAAATGAAGTTGCTGGGTTAGTTCACCATCCAAGAGAGCATATAGAGGCTCATAGAGCTTATTTTATCAATGATTAAATAAATTAAATTGTTAGGCTAATAGATATAGCATTGGTTTCAATAATATAAGAGAATAAATAATCAGCCCTGCTTTACAGTCAGGCAGGGTTTGATTATTTTATTATTAGTTTTACAGGAGGGATTGTTGTGTCGTCTTATATTTTAAGAAGAATGGTATTATTAATACCTGTTTTAATTGGTGTGGCTATAATTGTTTTTAGTATGGTTAGATTGTTGCCTGGTGATCCGGCAGTGGCAATGGCAGGTGTTCATGCAACGCCAGAATATATTGCTCAGGTTAGAGCTAATTTAGGCCTGGATGAGCCCATACATGTTCAATTTGGAGTGTTTATACGTAGGTTAATACGAGGTGATTTAGGAATATCGACAAGAACCAATCGGCCGGCAGTAGTTGAGATATGGCCCAGATTTTTAAATACCCTTTCTTTAACTTTTATTTCCTTAATTATTGCTAGTTTTTTTGGAATACTGGTGGGGGTGATATCGGCTACTCGGCCCTATTCTCTACTTGATAATGTAACGATGGTTTTCTCTCTGTTTGGGGTGGCAGCCCCTGTTTTCTGGCTAGGTTTAATTTTAATGTTGATATTCTCAGTAAGGCTTGGCTGGCTGCCTTCATCTGGTATGGGTACACCACAGCATTTTGTTCTGCCAGCAGTTACCCTGGCAGCTCATTCTACTGCTTTAATAGCCAGAATGACTAGATCCAGTATGTTAGAAGTTTTGAATATGGATTATATAGTTACTGCCAGGTCAAAGGGTTTAATGGAGAGAGTTGTAGTTGTCAAGCATGCTTTAAGGAATGCTTTAATTCCAATAGTTACGATATTGGGACTCCGTTTTGGTATGTTGCTTGGAGGAGCAGTTTTAACTGAAACAGTATTCTCCTGGCCTGGAGTAGGTAGATTGATGGTTGATTCGATTTTAGCCCGAGATTATCCAGTTGTACAGGGATCAGTCTTATTGCTTGCATTATTATTTGTTTTAATAAATTTATTTGTTGACATATTATATGCGTTTCTGGATCCACAGATCCAGTATGGATAAGGGGGGATAATTAATGCATTTTTTTAGAAGTAAAGCATTTAGACAGTTGAAAAAGAATAGACTGGCTATAGCAGGAATAATTTTTATACTTGCTTTATTTGTTATAGCTGCTTTAGCCCCATATATAGCCCCTTATAATCCATATCAGACTGATTTCTTTAGAACTTTAGAGGGTCCTTCCCGTCAACATCTTTTAGGTACAGATGATTTAGGCCGGGATGTTTTAAGCAGGATTATTCATGGAGCCAGGATTTCTATTACGATTGGCTTTATTTCAGTTGCTATTGGTCTGGCTGTAGGTGTTCCAATTGGAGCTATCTCAGGTTATTATGGTGGCAAAATAGATATTCTTGTTCAGCGGTTGGTTGATATTATGATGGCCTTTCCAGGTATGTTACTGGCTATTATAATTGTTTCTGTGATGGGAGTTGGTCTGGTAAATGCTATGATTGCAGTTGGAATAGTATCTATTCCCACTTATATCAGACTGGTTAGAGGCTCTGTCTTATCGATTAAAAATAACGAATTTGTTGAGGCAGCTAAAGCTTTAGGTGTTAGAGAAAGTAAAATTATTTTTAAACATGTATTGCCCCATTGTCTGGCACCAATAATTGTTCAGTCTTCACTGCAGGTCGGTGCAGCTATTTTATGGGCTGCCGGGCTTGGATTCTTAGGATTAGGTGCCCAGGCTCCAATTCCTGAATGGGGAGCGATGTTAAGTCAGGGCAGAGGCTATATCAGGACTGCTCATCATGTGACAACTTATCCTGGACTGGCAATAATGCTTACTGTTTTAGGATTTAATCTGTTTGGCGATGGGTTACGGGACGCCCTTGATCCAAAAATGAGTAGAGACTAGAGAATGAGTAGAGATTAGAAAAAAACAAAATAATTGAGATTAACCCTTGACAGAGAGCAGGTTTTAATGTATTATTGTAATTGTGATTGAGAAATACTGTTTAAATAATTGAATAAGATTTTCGGTGACAATAGCGGAGGGGCAACACCTGTTCCCATTTCGAACACAGAAGTAAAGTCCTCCAGCGCCTATGGTACTGCAAGGGTGACTTTGTGGGAGAGTAGGTCGTCGCCGATTTTTATATTTATACTCCCCGATAGCTCAGCTGGCAGAGCGAGTGGCTGTTAACCACTTTGTCGCAGGTTCGAGTCCTGCTCGGGGAGCCATTTTTATTTTATAAAGGATTTTATATATTAATCTAGAAGTAAATATAAGAGGAACAAAAAAATATGAGGAGATGATAGTTATTTTATTTAAGAAATTTTCGGCAATCGTTTTAGTAGGATTTTTAGCATTTACTTTATTAATAGGTTCAGCTGTTTCTGCTCAGGAAATGGTTGAAGATGAACCAGCTGCAATTGTTAATGGCGAAGAGGTATCAGTTCTTGAGTTAGATGAATTTATTGGCACTGAACAGGTTGTTATGCAGATATTCCAGACCAATCAGGAATTTGGTCAGTTGCTTTTACAGACAGAAGCAGGTCGGGATTTATTGAATGAATATCGTAAAATGAAGTTTGATGAATTTTTAACTTATTATCTATTGAATAGAGAAGTTGAAGAAAAAGGTATTGAGATGACTGACGAAGATAAAGATGAGTTTTTTGAAGATCATTTAGAACTTGTCATGGCTCAGAACAATATGAATGAACAGGAATTATTACAGGTACTACAGCAACAGGGTATTCAGTCTCTAGATGAATATAAAGAGATGTTTTTAGATATGAATGAACAGGATATGCTTATCTTTGCTCTCCAGGAAGAGACTGTGGGTACTATTGAGATAACTGAAGAAGATATGCAGGAATTCTATGATGAGAATCAGAGCCAATTTGAAGTAGAAGCAGGTTCTGAGGTTAGTCATATTATCTTAGATAATGAAGAAGATGCAGAAGCTGCTCTTGAAAGGTTAAATGCTGGTGAAGATTTTGCAGAATTAGCTAGAGAAGTTTCAACAGGACCTTCAGCAGATGCTGGTGGAGAATTAGGCTTAGTTAATGAAGGTACTCAATTTGATGAAACTTTTAAGGAAGCTGCTCTAAGTTTAGAAGCTGGAGAAATTTCCGGGATAGTTGAGACAGATTTTGGCTTTCATATTATAAAAGTTAATGAGATAGTTGAAGCCGGTCTTAGAGATTTTTCAGAAGTTAGAGATGAAATTGAAGCTATCTTGCTTGATAGAGAGAGACAGGTTGTCTGGCAGGAATATGTTGAAGAATTAATGGAAAATGCTGAAGTTGAAAATAAGCTATAAATAATAATTAATTATGCCCGTTAATTCGGGCATTTTTTCTTGAAATTTTGTGAATTTTAGTATAATATATAAGATGTAATATTTTTTAGCAGGAGATTTAAAGTTAATAAAGAATATGTATTATTGAGTATTGGTTTTAAGATTCAAGTATATAATTATTATTAAGGGGGAAAAATTATGATTATTGGTGTACCCAAGGAAATTAAGGACAATGAAAACAGGATTGCGATAACTCCAGCTGGAGTTAAGGCTTTTAAGGAAGATGGCCATGATGTCCTGGTTCAGACTAATGGTGGTGTAGGTAGCGGTATTGATGATAATCAGTATATGGCAGCCGGCGCTGAGATGGTAGACACACCTGCCGAAATTTTTGAGCGGGCTGACATGGTTATGAAGGTTAAGGAACCATTAGAAGAAGAATATAAATATTTTAAAGAAGATTTAATTCTCTTTACTTATCTCCATCTGGCAGCTGAGGAAGAGTTGACCTATGAACTAATGAAAAAGAATGTTGTTTCGATTGCTTATGAGACTGTAGAAGATAAAGCTGGAAATCTTCCACTCTTAACTCCAATGAGTGAGGTTGCTGGTCGTATTTCAACCCAGGCAGGAGCCCGTTTCCTTGAAAAACCTCAGGGAGGCCAGGGTGTTCTCTTAGGCGGTATTCCTGGTGTTACCCCGGCTAAAGTTGTTGTTATCGGTGGCGGTATCGTTGGTCTTAATGCAACTAAGATGGCTGTTGGCCTCGGTGCAGATGTTACTGTTTTAGAAAAGAGTCCGGCTCAGATGCGTTATATTGATGATATTTATCAGGGTAGAGTCAAGACTTTAATGTCTAATGAATATAATATCAGGGAAGAAGTTTTAAAAGCTGACTTAGTTATCGGTGCTGTTTTAATTCCTGGTGCTAAAGCTCCTCATCTTGTAACAGAAGATATGGTTAAAGAGATGAAGGAAGGCTCTGTTATTGCTGATGTTGCAATTGACCAGGGTGGCTGTATTGAAACATCCCATGCAACAACTCATAGTGATCCAGTATTTGAAAAACATGGTGTTGTTCATTACTGTGTTGCTAATATGCCTGGTGCTGTTGCCAGAACTTCAACCTTTGGTTTAACAAATGTAACTCTACCATATGCCAGAAGAATTGCCAATAAAGGCTATAAAGAGGCATTTAAAGAAGATAGAGGCTTTGCCCTTGGCCTTAATGTCTATGAAGGCGAAGTCACTTATAAAGCTGTTGCTGATGTCTTTGATCTTGATTATACTCCAATTGATGATGTGCTTGCCAGGTTTTAATGTAAGTAGATTATTATAGATTTTAGAGGGGATTAATTTCCCCTCTTTTTATTTTTTTCTTCTTTGCACTACTCTGTTATATACAGATGGTTTTTATAATTATATAATTAGATAAGTCTGTAATGGTCTAAATGAGTTTTGTTGATTTTAAAATTATGCCAGATAGGTCAGATAAAAGTCTGGATATTGGCAGGTATTATTGGATTAAAGCTGGAGAATTCTCAAAGGATTCCCGAAGAAATCCCGGAGCAGTCCCGGAGCAGTCCCGGAGCACTCCCGGAGAAAAGCCGGAGCATCCCTGGAGTAATTCTGGAGCAAAGCTAGAGTATCTCTGGAGCAAAAAGAGACATTTATAGATAATATTAATTATTTGAAGCATAATTAAATCTAGTTTAGACCGTAATTAGACTGTATTTAGACCGAATTTAAAACGAAGTTAAACCGAGGTTAGACCGAAGCAGGACCGCATTTATACCAAATTTGAATAAGAGAAAAGTAAGATTAATTAAATAGATGTTAGGTATCTCGACTGGTTATAAGCCGGTGGAGATTTTTTTATTTTGCTAATAGGATATCTTGATGGATCATTAGATTAGGTGTATACTTAGAATGGATAATTAAAATAAGATTAAGAAAATTTGCTGCATTTAAGATATTTTTAATATATTTACAAGGAGATGATATTTTGAAGAAACGGATAAGTGAGATAGCTGATAGAATTGAGGATGATCTGATAAACTGGCGGAGGGAGATTCATATGAACCCGGAGCTAGGTTTTGAGGAGAACGAGACTGCTGAATTAATTAGTAGAGTTTTAACTGAGCTGGAAATTCCTCATCAGACCGGTGTTGCCGGGACAGGTGTTGTTGGCCTGATCGGTGATTCTGGGCCGGTGATTGGAATCAGGGCTGATATGGATGCTCTACCGATTCAGGAGACCGGGGAGAAGGATTATATCTCCAGGAATGATGGTAAGATGCATGCCTGCGGACATGATGGCCATGTGGCTACTTTATTAGGGCTAGCTAAGGCGGCAGTTGAATTAGGTGATGAGCTGGAGGGAAGGATTAAGCTTATTTTCCAGCCAGCTGAGGAAGGACCTGGTGGGGCCAGACCGATGATAGAGGCCGGGGTTTTATCTGAGCCTGAAGTAGATTATATGCTGGCTTTACATTTATGGAATGACAATGATGTTGGCTATGTTGGAACTAAAACCGGTAGCTTTTTTGCTTCATCAGATGAATTTGACCTCGATATTCTGACAGAAAGTTCTCATGGGGCCAGCCCCCATGAAGGCAATGATGCAATAGTTGTTGCCAGTGAGCTGGTGCAGGCCCTGCAGTCGGTGGTTAGTAGGAATGTTGACCCGACTGATTCTGCTGTAATAACTATTGGCAAAATAGAGGGCGGATATCGGAGGAATGTGATTGCTGATAAAGTCAGGCTTGAGGCGACTATCCGGGCTTTAAATTCTGATGTCAGGGAGCTCTTAGAAAAGCGGATTAAGGAGATTGTTGATGGGACTGCCAGGACTTATGGTGCTGATTATGAACTGGAATACAGGGAATTATATCCGCCACTGATCAACGATAATGGAGTTGTTGAGAAGGTTAGGGAATCTACTGAGGAGATGCTCGGAGCTGAAAAATTTGTTGAGATAGAAAGGCCGACTTTAGGGGCGGAGGATTTTTCTTATTTTCTTGAAGAAAAGCCTGGAGCGATGTTTTTAGTTGGAGGCCAGAATGAGGCTAAAGGCATAGATGCTCCCCATCATCATCCTGATTATGATTTTGATGAGGCGGCTTTAAAGATTGGTTTAAAAGTCATGTTGAATACGGCTTTAAAATTAATTGCAAAATTAAATTGATAGACGGTTGCAAAAATTTTAAATAAGGCTTATAATATTAGTGACTACCTAAGTAGTTAGTAATAAAAGGAGGGATAATTAATGGAAAATATTAAAGTTGGTTTATGGGGTTTAGGTTCTATGGGAGGCGGCATGGGCCGCATTCTTGCGAAAAAAGAGGGAGTTGAGCTGGCTGCTGGAATTGATCTTGATCCAGATAAGATTGGGAAAGATCTTGGCGATGTCTTAGGTATTGAGCAATTAGGTGTTAAGGTTACTGATACTGCTGAGGATGTTCTTGATGATTCTCTGGATATAGTTATTCTGGCTACCAGTTCATTCTTAAAGGATGTTGACTCGCAGATCAAACTGGTTTTAAATAAAGGTATTAATGTTATCTCAATTGCTGAAGAGATGGCCTTTCCAGAGGCTCAGGATCCTGACCTGGCTGATGAGTTAGATAAGGTTGCTAAAGAAAATGGTGTTTCTCTATTAGGTACTGGGATTAATCCAGGGTTCGTACTTGACTTGATGATTATTGCTCTTTCTGGTGTCTGTTCTGAAGTTGAGAAGATTGAGGCTTCAAGAATTAATGACCTGTCGCCATTTGGGCCGACTGTTATGAAGACCCAGGGTGTTGGCACAACAGTTGAGGAGTTTGAAGCAGGTTTGAAATCTGGTAAGATTGTTGGCCATATCGGATTTAAAGAGTCTATTTATATGATTGCTGAGCGTTTAGGGATTAAGCTTGATGAAGTTAAAGAGACAAGGGAACCGATCGTTTCCAATACTTATCGTGAGACCGAGCATGTTAAAGTTGAAGAGGGTATGGTTGCAGGCTGCAAGCATATTGCTAAAGGTTATTCTGATGGCAAGGAAGTTATTGTCTTAAATCATCCACAGCAGATTCATCCTGAAGAGGAAGGCGTTGAGACTGGAGATTATATCAAGATTATTGGTGAGCCAGGTGTGGATATGGCTATTACCCCTGAGATTGCCGGGGGAACTGGAACTATGGCAGTTGCTGTCAATATGATTCCCCAGGTGATTAATGCTGCGCCAGGACTCCATACAATGGCTGACTTACCTGTGCCTGGTGCTATTCTTGCAAATATGAGTAATCTACTGAAATAAATCTGGTTAGAGGAGGTTTTAAAAATGGCAAAAGTTAAGGCTGGAAGCTGGGTTGAAATCTACTCTGTGATCCTTGAACCAGGCCAGCGGGCCCCTCAGGTTCCAGAAGATACTGCAAAGGTGCCTTTGGAGCTAAAGGTTAAGGGATTTTTGCAGAGCGATGCTGAATTAGGCGATGAAGTTGAAATTGAGACTATTATTGGCAGGAAATATACTGGCAAGTTGATAGATGCCGAGCCATCCTATGACCATTCATATGGCAGGCCGATTCCAGAATTACTTAAGGTTGGCAGAGAATTGAAAGAGATCTTAAAAGGTGAAGGGGGGAATGGCTAATGAATGCTGGAGATTACAATGAAGTGATGGCCAGAAAGAATGAGATTATGAAAAAGGCTGTCGGGATCGATTATGATCAGTTTAGAGTTAATAACCTGGTTTTTGATTATGAAGAGATGATGGCTAAGGCCGGTTACCAGTTGGATGAGATTATTGATATACAGAAGGATACTGGAGTTGGCCAGACTCCACTGCTTGAGCTTAAAAATATTACTGAAGTAGCTAGAAAACTCTCTCCTGCCGGGAAAGGTGCCAGAATCTTTTTAAAGGATGAAGCTGCCAATCCCTCTGGAAGTTATAAGGCCAGGCGAGCATCTGTCTCTGTCTATCATGCTGAAAAGCAGGGATATCCAGGGGTAGTTGCCGCAACCAGTGGCAATTATGGTGCTGCTGTGGCCTCTCAGGCTATTATGAGAAATCTTGAAACTATTATCGTTCAGGAGGTCTTTGATAGTGATGATAAGGGCCAGCCTGAGATTTTAGAGAAGGGCAGAAAATGTGAGGCCTATGGTTCAGAGGTTCTGCAGTTATCTGTTGGCCCTGAGCTCTTCTATGTATTTTTAAAGGTTTTGGAGGAGACAGGCTATTTTAATGCTTCTTTATATACACCCTTTGGAATTGCTGGAGTTGAGACGCTTGGGTTTGAGATAATCAATCAGTTAAGGGAGAGAGAAGAGCTTGAACCTGATGCAATTATCTGTACCAATGCCGGTGGTGGAAACTTAACTGGAACTGCCAGAGGTGTTATTAAAGCAGGGGCTAAAGAGACCAAAATAATCGGAGCCAGTGTTGACCTTTCTGGGCTCCATATGGCCAGCGACAAAGATTTTAACAGGAAATCATTTACAACTGGACATACTGGTTTTGGAATTCCTTTTGCCACCTGGCCAGATCGGGCCGATGTGCCATTAAATGCTGCCAGGGCCTTAAGATATATGGATAGATATGTGACTGTTAATCAGGGCGAGGTTTTTTATATGACTGAGGCGCTGGCTGCAATTGAAGGCATGGAGAGAGGACCTGCTGGCAATACTTCCCTGGCAGCTGCCTTTGCTATTGCCCGGGAAATGGATGAAGATCAGGTAATCGTTGTTCAGGAGACTGAATATACCGGTGCCGGGAAACATCCGATTCCTCAGCTTAATTTTGCCATGGAGAATGGTGTTGAGGTTAAGCGGGGCAATCCTGATGAAGAGGTTCCTGGACAGTCGATTATTATTCCTGAAGAGCCTGGTCTGATTAAGGCTAGAGATTTAGATTTAGGAAAGATCAGGAGTTCTTATTTAAAGAAGGCTATTAATAGTAGTGGTATTGAAAATATTGGTGATAAAGAGCTGGAATTTCTGGCAGCTGAAGCTAATTTAGATATAGCTAGCGTAAAGAAAATGATTGCTGAAATAGATGAAATTAAGGTTGATTTTAAATAGTTAACCTGGATTTGATGTCAATTGGTTAGGTTGACTTATATAGTTTGCCGTCATTTAATTAAAGGTAAGATATCTTAATTAGTTAGATTGAAGCTGGTTTCGTTTAGTTAGGGGGAATAAGTCTGATGGAATTGGAACTTTTAGTTGCAGAGATTGGAAGTACTACGACAATAGTCAATGCTTTCAATGATATAAAATCAGAGCAACCAGTCCATTTAGGCCAGGGTATGGCCCCGACTTCTGTTGAAGAAGGGGATGTGATGATCGGCCTGGAGGCTGCTATTGAGGATTTAAAGGCTGAGCTTGGTGTTTCTGAGCTGAGCTGGACTGAATTTATGGCTACCAGTAGTGCTGCCGGAGGCCTGAAGATGACTGTCCATGGACTGGTTAAGGAGATGACTGTCCGGGCAGCTGAGGAAGCAGCTCTCGGGGCCGGAGCAGTTATCAAACAGGTTACTGCCGGGAAGTTAAGGGATAGGCAGCTGGAAAAGATTAAGGAGATTCAGCCGAATATTATCCTGCTGGCCGGCGGTGTTGATTATGGAGAAGAAGAGACTATTCTATATAATGCTGAAAAGCTGGCTGGACTGGGAATTAAGGTTCCAGTAATCTATGCCGGCAATACTGTTTTGCAGGATGAGGTTGAAGATATCTTTGCAGAAAAAGGGATTGAGACGATTATTGTTGATAATGTCTATCCTGATATTGATCGGCTAAATATTGAGCCGACCAGGCATGAGATCCATGAGGTCTTTGCCAGACATATCGTTAAGGCTCCTGGAATGTCGAGAATTACTGAGATGCTTACTGCTGAGATGTTACCGACTCCTGGGGCTGTGATGCAGTCGGCCAGATTACTTAAGGAAAAGATCGGGAATCTGGTGGTCTTTGATATTGGCGGAGCTACAACTGATGTTCATTCTGTGACTGAGGAATCAGGTAAGGTTAGGGATATCCTTGTTAGCCCTGAACCTGAGGCAAAAAGAACTGTTGAAGGTGATTTAGGGGTTTATCTTAATGCTCCCCATGTTTACAGTTTATTAAAGGATCAGTTTGAAATTCCAGCCAGGGAGGACTTAGCTCCGATTCCTAAAAATAAAGAGGAAGAAAAATATGTGGAACATCTGGCAGCCAGGGCTGCAAAGACTGCTCTTGAGCGCCATGCCGGGAGCTACAGGGATTATTATGGCTCTGGAGGCAGGCAGACAGTTGCCGAGGGCAAGGATTTAACTGCTGTTCGCTGGTTGATTGGAACTGGTGGTGCTTTAACCAGGTTGGATGGTGGCAGGGATATCTTAAAATCATTGCGGACCAATCGGTCCAGGCAACTGCTGCCACCTGAAGAGGCCAGGCCTTTGATTGATAAGAAATATATTATGGCTTCACTCGGTGTTATGAGCAAGAAATATCCTGAAGCTGCGGTGAAGTTGATGTTAGATAGTCTGGAGATAGATGTAGAAGATCTGGAAAATAGAGATGAAGATTAAGAAAATAAAGATTTAAAGAATAAAAATACTGAACAGGAGTGATATAATGTCACCGGAAAGAAAAGATGATTTTCAAAAGCGACGGGAGCATCTTGCTGATCTTTCTGATCAGGAATTAAAGAAGAGATTCTGGGAGTTGGCCGAGCAGGTTGTTGATCCTTTAGCTGATCTTGCTAAGACCCATACTTCTCCGTCAATCGAGAGGTCTGTTTTAATTAGAATGGGCTTTAATAGTCTTGATGCCAAGGCTATTGTTAAAAAGATTCATGAGGCTAATCTTTTAGGTAAGGGAGCCGGCCATGTGCTCTTGAAACTATCGGAAAAAGAAGGTATGAAGATAAAAGAGGCTGGTATGGCGATAAAAGATGGAAATTATAGTGATAAAGAGCTGGCCGATCTATTTAGTGGAGGTGTTGCTTAAATGGAGCTTAGACCTGACGAAAAAATTGATATAGAGGCGTTATTAGAAGATATTGAGTCCTATAGGCCTAAAAGAAAGGGCTGGACCTGGAGAAAACCTGTAGAGCAATTGAATTTAGAGGACTTTACGTATTATAATATGAGTGAAGGCTTAGAAAATAGTATTCCTTTACCTGCAGCCAGGAGCTTTAAGGGGATTGACCCTCAGCCTGAGCCAGTAATTACAACTGAGATTGCTTCAGGTAGATTTGAAGATGATATCCGGAGAATGCGGATGGCTGCCTGGCATGGAGCCGATCATCTGATGGTTATAAGAACTGCCGGTCAGAGTCATTTTGACGGACTGATTGAGGGTACTCCAGAAGGTGTCGGGGGAATACCGATTACCAGAAAGCAGCTCAGGGTAACCAGGAGAGCTTTAGATTTAATTGAGGAAGAGGTTGGCCGTCCTTTGAATTTCCACTCCTATGTTAGTGGTGTGGCCGGACC
>SLSL01000004.1 GCA_007130465.1 Halanaerobiaceae bacterium
GGAACATTTTCATGAGGAATATTTGGGATTTCAAGGCGTATAGAATTAACATTTTTTTCAACATCATCAAGTTCATTTTCGAAGGTTTTGATTCGATCAGAAACATCTTTCATTTCAGTAATCATTGGTTGGACATCTTCTCCAGCCCGTTTTAGCTGGCCAATTTTTTCAGAGGCTACGTTTCTTTTATGTCTCAACTGTTCAACTTCATAGAGAATATCTCTTCTTCTATTATCATATTCTAAAAATTCATCAACTAGTTCAGAGTTTAGACCTCTTTTAGTTAATGATTCTTTAACTAAATCAGGGTTTTCTCTAATAAACTTTAAATCTAACATTATTATCACTCCTTTGAAATATTAAATTACCATATGTAAAAATTAAAGAAAAAACCTTCGCCAAAATTTGAGGCGAAAGCCTGTAAGCTTAATTAAAAACTCTACAGATTTTTATAATTATACCCTTATTATATTCAGTATTATAATATATAAGAAAATGAAAAGCAAGAAGGTTCTTATATTTAAAGAGGTGGAAGAAATGAATAAAGGTAAATTAAAAATTAGAAGAATGAGACCAGGAGAAGAAAAGGTCGTGAAATCAATTGCAAAAAGGGCTTTTCCATTTACGGCCTGGTTATTTTTTAGTCATAAACCGACTACTTTAGTAGCAATAAAGGAGAATGAAATTGTTGCAGGTGTAGTTTATGGTCGATTTAATTATTCTAAAGATATTAGTTCAGGAGCTATTTATTGGTTATTTACTGTTCCAGAGTATCAGGGGGAAGGTATTGGAAGGAATCTTGTCAATGAAGCCGTTAATAAATTAAAAGTTGGGGGATGTCAGGAAGTTTTTGCCTGCATTGAAGGATATAATAGTTCATCTTTTCAACTCTTTAATAATCAGGGTTTCTCTAAATTATCATTATTTGATCAAATTAAAAAATTTAATATTAAAACACTTTATCTCTGGTATCAGACGCATCACCTTTTTGATTTAGGACATAAGCTCTGGTACTTAGATATCAAAGAAAATGAAATGAAAATCGAAAGTGAATCTGGAGAGGGCAAAAATAAACTTAAAGATATAAAATTCTGGGTTTTTAATATAATGATTAGTTCATTAATAATGTTTATCGCATTATTAAGAACGGATTTAATTGATGTTAATATAGGAGATATATTTGCTGTTATTATGGCAATTGGAGTAACCTTTGGCATAAGAGATTTAGCAGGTATAATAGCTGGTAAAGGGGCAGGTTTAAAATTAGAATATAATATTTGGGAGAGTGGTCATATAATTTCAATTATTATGGCAGTATTTGCAGGCGGTTATATTCCAGTACCAGGAACTTTTTATCCAGAGGGAGATGACTGGTCCTATCAAAATAAATTAACTGGACTTGCTAGACAGTCTTTAGCAAGCACTGGTGCTTTGCTTGTTTTAGGTTGGAGTTTAAACTTTAATTTTATTGGGGAGACTAAGTTTATTGAGATTTTATTAATGGCTGTAACAAATATGGCTATCTTTGATATTGCCTTGCCATTTTTTCCATTTGTGAGTTATAATAGCCGGAGAATCTGGGATTATAATAGAATAATCTGGCTTATTTTACTTATTACCTTATTAGGATTTATTATATTTTAAATAAAAGTAGCACCTGGTAAAAACCAGGTGCTACTGAATAACTTTATTGTCTAGAGTTTATTAAAATCCTATCGGTAATTTATTTAATAGAACAGAAACCCTGTCATTATTCTTAATTGAGTGTTCATAAAGCTCACCACTACAGTGGTTACAATATTCATTACTACTCCAATTAGAACTGTGACAGTGTGGACAAACATTCTTTTTTCCTAAACTCATGATTAATCACCCTTTCTTATAATCTTATAGTCTTATAAAGGTTATATTATCTTATTGTTTAGCATTATATACTTTTAAGTATAGATTGTAAAGGGTGAATTGTAATAATTAAATTTTAAGAAATTTCAATTTCTTTGTCCACCTAAGCTTGCCATATAGGCTACAAATTCATCTTCAGAATTAATATTTAACAAATTGTTCATTTTCTCATCATTATAAGCAGCTATTGCACAGACTCCATAATTTAAAGCTTCAGCTACTAAATATAAATTTTGACAGATATGACCACCATCGAGATGGATATATCTGAATGACCTTTCGCTATATCGCCAGGCAGTTCGATAATAGTTTGCTACCCAACAGAAAATCGCTGCTGAATCTTTAATAAATTTCTGACTTATAGCACCTTCTACTAATTCTTCAGTTAAATCTTTTTTATTTATTAAATCAATCTGATGTTTAAGGGGATTGTAATAATAAAGACCTTCAGGCAATTCTTTACTTTTACTTAAATAAAAATAAGTTTCAAATGGATGCCTGGCTCCAGCAGAGGGAACAGTTCTCATATTTTTCCCTTCAGATAGAGTTTTTTTAATACCCTGAGTATAGTATAATAGAATTGATAGATCATTTCTATCTAATAAAGATTTGCTATAGGCTCTTCTGGACCGTCTTTTTTCTAAAAGATTAAATATATTTTTCTCAGGAAGTTCAATTTCTTTTGGATCAGGTAATTTAAAGCTTTCAATAATTTCTTCTGGTTGATTTATCATTGAAGGTGCTGGCTTCCCTTTGCTCTGATCAGAAGGGCTTAAATTTTTATAATATGTTGATTTTATAAATTCCTGGACAGTTTCTTCCATTAATATTACCTCCCTATTTTAATTGTTTAGTTATTAGTATTTTATCTAATTAAAATAATAAAAGCAACCAGGACAGTTTAATATAATTTTTGCAGGATTTTATTGAGTAATACAGAATAATAAAATATGTAGAGTTTTAAGATTTTAATTATTTTGAAGGGGGCGTGGTTAAATAAATGTCAAAAGTATATGATGAAAAAAGAGAAGAAATCCTTAATGATTTAAGTGATATGAGTGAAATAGCAGAAGAGATGTTGCATAATTCTATTAAAGCCCTGGATACAAAAGATGGCGATCTGGCTTTTAAAGTAGTTGAAAGAGATGATATTCTGGATAATAAGCATTTTACAATTGAAGATAAAATAGCTCGTTTGTTAGCTTTAGAGAAACCCTATGTTGGAGATGCTCGTTTTGCTCTGGTTACATCTAAAATTGCTGCTAATTTAGAGAGAATTGGTGATCATGCAACTAATATAGCAGAAGTAGTCCTGGAGATTAGAAATGAAGAATATCTTGAGCCCCTGGTAATGATCCCTGAGTTAGCAGATATAGTTAAAGATATGTTAGATGCTGCTCTTGAAGCTTTTGTAACTAGAAACGCTGATTTAGCTGAGGCAGCATGTCGTAATGATGAAAAAGCTGATAATATATATGATCAGCTTTATGAAAAAAATATAAAGCTAATGAGCAAAAAAGATGCAAGGCAGGATGTAAATCAGGTATTTAGATTTATGAAAGTGGCTAAATCTCTAGAAAGAATTGGTGATCATGCTACTAATATTGGTGAGGAGACAATTTATCTTTTAACAGGAAATAGAGTTAAATATTAAAAATTTAGTCGGCCGAATAACGGCCGACTTTA
>SLSL01000048.1 GCA_007130465.1 Halanaerobiaceae bacterium
AATTTATAATCTTCAGCAGTTACTGATAATGAATACTGACCCTCCTCTACTGAATTAAATTTTGCTAACCCATTAGCATCCGTTATAGCTGTTTTATCACCTAAACTAACTTCTGCTCCTGCAATCCTTTCTTCAGTCTGAGAGTCTATAACTGTTATATTAACCTCGTAATCATTAACTAGAATTAAATCTGATGAATTAGATGATGATGAATCACAGGATGTTAGTATTAGAATAATTGTTAAAGACAGAACAATAGTGAAAAGAACCTTTATGCTTTTAGAAATCATTTGAAACCCCTCCCCCAGTTATACTTTAAAAATATATTATTAAGCATAACATTGATGCCAGGGAATTAATATTACCCGTTCGGGTAATATTTTATATAAAATAATGAAATTCTAAAGTTAAAAGCATAAAAAAAAGACCAGGCAGGCCATTATTTTTATCTTAATAATTTAAGGATGAATATTTAACTCTAATAAGGAGGTCGCCCTCTGGAAGTTCGCTGATTTCTTTTTCGATAATATGCCTTGCAAATTCATTATCAACCTCAATTAACTTAAAATATTAATCTTCCTGATCTGGCTCAATTACTTTTTCGCTCTGATTAGTAAATATCTTATCATTTAAAAACATTTTCAGGTCCTGGTTATCTTTCTATCTGCTTCTGCTGGCTATTAATTTAATTCTTTAGGTAATGCATTCAGTAGAAAGTTTAAAGCATTCTCACCCATAATCATTCTTATATTCTTTTTTGAGAAGCCCTGCTCTAGAAGTTCCTCTGTAATATGCACCATGCCTGTAGCATCAAAGGGAGTGGTTACAGCCCCGTCAAAATCAGAGCCTAGAGCTACATGTTCTACCCCAACTAAATCAGATACGTACTTGATACAATTCACTATCGACTCTACCCCATTCTTGCCGACTGCTGTCTCCCAAAACCCAATCCCAATCAGTCCTCCCTTATCAGCAATCTTCTTTATTTGTTGATCTGATAGGTTTCGATTATTATCAATACAGCCTTTAACCCCTGTATGGGATACAATTACCGGTCGGGAACAAATTCTCAGCACATCTTCTATTAATTTTGGAGAGGCATGAGCTAAGTCGATAATCATATTCAATTCTTCGATTCGTTTTATTGCTTTTCTGCCAGACTCAGTTAAGCCCCCTTTTTCAACGCCATGGACAGAGCCGCCTAAATTGCAATCGGTTAAATGGGTTATGCCTATAATCCGGAAGCCCTGGTTATAAAGCTCATCAATATCATCATTGATATTGTCAATTATATAGGCTCCTTCAAGGGCAAGAAGTCCGGCAGTAATATTGGGTTCGGCCCTACACCTTTTAAAATAGTTTTCCAGTTGATTTGATGTTTTAATGATTTCAAAATTATTTTTTGATTTTAATTGAATCTCATGCAGCTTATTGCTCTGATACAGTGCCCTGTTTTTCTTGCTATACCATGTATTTATGGGCCAATGCATCATAGATGCAAGAAAACCTGAGATTGCGAACTTTTTAGTATTTCTTTCTATATTCGGGTTAAAGGGGATAAGTGTTGGTGTAGCAAATACCTGGAGTTTGACATTTCCTTTAATGAGCCTTGGTATATCAACATGGCATCTTGAATTACTTTGAAGAAGACTGCGGCAGGAAAATAGGGAGTCGGCATGAAGATCTATAATAAAGAGCGTTGAATGAAAGTCTCTGGCATCTTTAGACGCTCTGTAATCAAATTTTTTGTTGATTTTGTTGATTCTATTTTCAATAAAAGGTAAATAGAGTGGAGCTGATAAATATATAATGAACAATAATATTAATATTGCTATTACTGTCATTAGGCCCATATTAAACACCACCTTATTCAAGATACCCAGTCCACAAAGAGCAGAAAAAATTAGCCCTCTTCAAATCTGTCTGTAAAAAATGAGCATCAGGATAATGGCTTATAATCAATTTATTCTATTAATATTATAATTCATCATTTTCTAAATTTATCCTGCAAGGATTATATAAAAAAGCCAGCTATCTGCTTTATTGAATATTACTAAGTATTAGATGTCAATATAAATATTATCATATTAATTAAAGATGAGTGTGGTAGGGATGTAGGAAGGGTGTAGGAGGGATAGAGTATCAAAACCGAATGAATTTCGAGGGCAAAAAACGGACAGCTGGTTGAAACCAAGGCCAATTGGTACTATTTTAGTTCCAGAATAATATCGGGGTAGGCTTGCTGTAGGGTTGATCCAATCTTGAAGCTGGAACAGTTTTATTTCTAAGGCCTGAATTGTTTCCAGGTGCTTTTAAGCTTATCAGATCTGCTTGCTAATTTATACAGGTAGGTAGTGCATCGAATGCTAGATATGTAAAAAAATAAACGGCTTAACCCCTTTAGATATAGAGGTTTAGCCGCTTAGGTTGTTTATATGATTAGTTTAAGTCAAAACGATCGGCGTTCATTACCTTGTTCCAGGCTGAGATGAAATCATTTACGAATTTTTCTTCGGCATCATCAGATGCATATACCTCTGAGATGGCCCGGAGTCTGGAATCTGAGCCAAAGATTAGATCTACTCTGGTTCCTGTCCACTTAAGTTCTCCAGTTGAACGATCTCTACCTTCATAAATATCTTCGTCTTCTGAAGATGGCTTCCATTCAGTTGACATATCAAGTAGATTCACGAAGAAGTCATTGGTCAGCTTGCCAGGTTCCTCAGTAAATACACCATGTTCTGAGTTTTTATAGTTGGCATCTAATACTCTGAAACCTCCTACTAAGGCGGTCATTTCAGTTGCTGTCAGAATAAGCAACTGGGCTTTGTCAACCAGCATGTCTTCTGCCGGTACAGTATACTTAGCTTTTGTATAGTTACGGAATCCATCTGCTTCTGGTTCGATTAATTCAAAGAATTCCTCTTCTGTCTGCTCCTGGGATGCGTCGACCCGGCCTGGTGTAAAGGGAACTTCCAGGTCATACCCTGCCTTTTGGGCAGCCTGCTCGATTGCTGCAGAGCCTCCTAGAACTATTAGATCTGCCATTGAAACTTTCTTATGACCGGACTGGGCTTTGTTAAACTCCTGCTGGACATCTTCTAGAACCTGCAGTACCTTTTCTAACTCTTCAGGTTGATTGACTTCCCAGTTCTTTTGTGGACTAAGTCTAATTCTGGCTCCATTTGCTCCGCCCCGTTTATCTGAGCCTCTAAAAGTCGAGGCTGAAGCCCAGGCAGCTTTAACTAGCTCGGAGATTGATAGCTCTGTTGCCAGGATCTGAGCTTTAAGCTCTTTGATATCGGCATCATTGACTATTTCGTAATCCTGCTCAGGTAATGGATCCTGCCAGATAAAATCTTCTTCTGGAACATCTTCGCCTAAATATCTGGATTTTGGCCCCATATCACGATGGACCAGCTTAAACCAGGCTTTGGCAAAGACTTCTTCAAATTCTTCTGGATTTTTATAAAATCTCCAGGCTATCTCTTCATAAACCGGATCATTTTTTAGGGATAAGTCTGCTGTAGTCATCATTGGCCGAAACTTCTTGTCAGGATTATGGGCAGCTTCTATCA
>SLSL01000248.1 GCA_007130465.1 Halanaerobiaceae bacterium
CATAATCAACTCCATAGAATATAAGAACACTTATACAGAAGAAAATAAAAAAGTACTAGAAATTAATATATTGCCTGAAAAGACCTGTAATTTCGACTCTGTATATTGCCCATTTGCAAGAACAGTCAATCAGGTTGCTTTTCAGCAGGCATTTGCAGGCATGGAAAGCTTCCTGGCAGAATTTGCAGATCGGCTGGAGACCAATCCACCGGTTATAACCTTGAAGATATAGGCCAGATCTCACCAGGTAAAATAGGTATCGGTAATGTCAGTGACCAGCAGATCAAAAAATAATTCGGCATATCTCCTGATAGACTGGCTGAGATAAGAAATATTCTTACCAAATAAAGCTAAGTATTTTCATGACAATAGAAGACAGAATATTTATGAATTAGCAGGAAGGTGGTTAAATGTCAGAAAAAATAACAATAAAAGAAATAATAGATAGCATAGATGACATTATAGGAGTTCAACACCCTGATCATTCGATGGAAATGTATAATCAGGCAGGCTATGACTTTTTAGAGTTAAAACCTCAAGAAGTAATTGGCAGGAAATGTTATGAATTAATAGATAGAGACTCAGAATGCGACAACTGTGCATCTGCAAAAACTTTGAAAACCGAGAAAAAAGCAATATCTGAAATCTACCTTCCTGAAAAAGATATTTATTTAAAATGCACCAGCACCCCTATTTTTGATGAAAATAAGAATATCATAAGAATAATAGAACATATAAAAGATATAACTCCTGAAATAAAATTAAAAAAGCAGAAATTAGAACTAGAAAAGCAGAAAGATAAATTAAATTGGATCATTGAAGTTACAGACTCAGGAACCTGGGAATGGAATATACAAACAGGAGAAGCTGTCTTTAACGAAAAATGGGCAGAGGTGATTGGATATACATTAGAAGAACTCGAGCCTACAACCATTGAAACCTGGGAAGAATTAACACATTCAGATGATTTTGAAAATGCTGAAAAAGCTTTAGAACAACATTTTGATAGAGAAAAAGATTTTTATGTTCATGAGTTTAGAATGAAACATAAAGCAGGTCACTGGGTTTGGATACAAGCTCGAGGTAAAGTTACTTCCTGGACAGAGGATGGTAAACCCTTAAAAATGTTTGGTATTCATTTGGACATATCAGACCAGAAAGAGCATAACAGAATAATAAAAGAACTTAATAAAGCAGTAGTTGAATTTAAGAATCTTGATAATGAAAAAGAAATATGTCAAAAAACTGTAGAAACTGCTGAAAATGTCCTGGATTTTTATTTCTGTAACGTTCGATTGGTTGAGAGGGATATGTTAATTAATAAAGCAGTATCTTCCAAAGCAAATGTAGAGCTTGATCCGAGGCCTATATCTGAAAACAGCATATCTAGTAAAACTTATAGAGAAGGAAAAAGCATAATGGTTGATAACGTTAAAAACTCCTCAGAAGCTGCTCCTGTGTCGAGTTCGTATATGTCAGGAATGAGTATACCTATAGGTAACTATGGGGTTTTCCAGGCGATATCTACAGAACCAGAGGCTTATACCAAAGAAGATTTAGAGCTGGCTGAGTTGATGGTTTCACATACCGCGGCAGCTTTAGAAAGAGTTCATTACCAGGAAGACTTAAAATATAAATCTTTTCATGACAGTTTAACTGACCTATATAACCGCCGCTTTTTTGAAGAAGAAATGCAGAGACTGGATACTAAAAGACAACTTCCATTAAGTATCATTATGGCAGATATTAATGGCTTAAAAATTATTAATGATAGTTATGGTCATGAAAAAGGCGATGAGGTATTGGTAAAAACAGCTGAAATATTAATTGAATCATTAAGACAAGAGGATATATTAGCTCGCCAGGGTGGAGATGAGTTTGCTGTCTTATTACCTAATACTAATAGTGAGCAAGTAAATAAAATAATAAAAAGAATTAAAAATGAAGTAATACTAGAAAATAAAGGAATAAAAATACCCATCTCTATTGCAATAGGTTCAGCTACTAAAGAAGATCCCGATCAAAATATAAATACTATTTTACAAAAAGCAGATGACAATATGTATCAGAATAAATTATCAGAAAGTAAAAGCAGTAAAAGTAATATAGTCTATGGTTTATTAAGCACTTTAAGTGCAAAGAGTTATGAAACAAAAGCACACGGAATTAGAATGTCTAAATTAGCATTTGAATTTGGAGAAGCTTTGAATCTTTCTAATTCTGAGTTAAATAGATTAACATTACTGGCTACTATGCATGATATAGGTAAAACTTCAATTTCAGAAGAAATATTAACTAAACAAGGAGACTTAAATGATGAAGAATGGGAAATTATAAAAAGGCATTCAAAACAGGGTTATAAAATAGCATCTGCAACTGAAGAATTTTTTTCAATAGCAGAAGATATTCTTGCACACCATGAACACTGGGATGGCAGAGGCTATCCTAATGGTTTAGTAAAAGAAGAAATTCCTTATTTAGCCAGGATAATATCAATTATAGATGCTTATGACGTAATGGTCAATGATAGACCATACAATAAAGCTATTTCAAAAGAAGAAGCTCTGGCAGAAATAAAGAGTTGCGCAGGCAGTCAATTTGATCCAGAACTAGTTAAAGTATTTGTTGAAATGATGACTTAGACATTATATAAATCATAAATAAGCTTTTAAGAATAAAAACTTTTTAAATAAATCAGATGAATGAGTTAATTTTGCCCTCATTTCGAGGGAACATGATAAATAAGGAGCATAAATATGGAAAATAGCAGCTGGTACTCAAAACTGATTAAACCAGGCTGGGCTCCACCGGCCTGGGTTTTTGGCCCTGTCTGGTCAGTATTGTATATTCTCATTGCCATCTCTTTCGGTAATGTTTTTATCCAGGTTTTCCAGGGAGCTTTAAGCTGGCAGATTGCTCTACCCTTTGCACTCAATCTGGCCTTTAATTTTGCCTTTACACCTCTGCAATTTAAACTGAGAAACAATTTTTTAGCATCAGTCGATATTATATTAATTCTGATAACATTAATCTGGGCAATTGTTACTATAGGGCCATATATACAGTGGGTCGCCTATATAAATATTCCTTATCTCTTATGGGTCTCTTTTGCAACAGCTCTGCAGCTGACAATTACCTGGCTGAACAGATAAAACTTTAAAACCCTCCACAATTAAATATTTGCGAAGGGTTTAGTTAATTTAAAGTAAAAACTTATATTTTTTATTATTACTCATTTAATTTTTCTTTCATCTGCTGTATAAGTTCATCATGGGAAATAGTTTCGGCATTACTCTGGCTTTCTATTTCAGCTTCTCCTAATTTTTTATAAAGCTCAAGCAAAGCCTGTTGTTTTTCATATTGTGCAATGCTCATTACGACCATATCACCTCTACCATTTTTGGTTAAAAATACAGGTTCACCTTCTTTATGGCATACATCTGAAATCTCTGTGAAGCTATTTCTTAAATCAGAAACAGGTCTAATGGTTGGCATTTATATCATCTTATCAATTTTATATCTTAATTATATCATGTTATTGATAATATATTAAGCAAAATTATTATAAAATTTTA
>SLSL01000040.1 GCA_007130465.1 Halanaerobiaceae bacterium
AAATATATTAATAATTTAGCAGTAATAAGTTTAAGTATAAGAATTTTATTGGTTATTAAATGATTGCTTATTCCTGAAATGTATGCTGCAAATGGAAAAGCAATCAAAAAACCGCCAGTAGGTGATAATAAGACGCCTATGCCACCTAAACCACTAGCAAATACTGGCATACCTATACTCCCAATTAATAGGTATACTAATTGACTTAATAGGCCCACATATTTACCGCCTATTAATCCTGCCATTAAGACAAAAAAAGTCTGGAGTGTTATTGGAACCGGGCTTATTGGAAGAGGTATAATCAGATAACTACCTATTACAGTTAAGCTTGTAAATAGAGATGCAATAATAAATTCTTTTAAAGATAAAAAATTCATTTAATCATCCTTTCATTTAAATCGAGATGATTATAACATATTAGCACTTTAATGAAAAGAGTTTTAATTAAGTTTGACCTGTGATATAATTTCACATAGATATAACTAGAGTAGTCGAGTAGAATTATTAAAATACAGGAGGGAAAATTATGGAAGGCAGTATGAAAGCTGTTGTAAAGACCCAACCTGGGCCAGGCGCTGAAATGAAAGAAGTTGAAATCCCAAAACCTGGACCTAATCAAGTTTTAGTTAAAGTAAAGACTACTTCAATTTGTGGTAGTGATTATCACATCTATAGCTGGAACAAATGGGCAGAAAAGAATGTTAATTCCCCTCAGATTATGGGCCATGAATTAGCAGGGGATGTTGTAGAAGTTGGTGAAAATGTAGAATCAGTAAAAATTGGGGATTTTGTCTCTGCAGAAACACATATTATTTGTGGGCATTGTTACCAGTGTAAAACTGGACAATACCATATATGTGTAAATACTAAAATATTAGGAGTTCATACAGATGGAGTATTTGCAGATTATGCTGTAGTTGATGCATCTAATATCTGGAAGAATGATTCTTCTGTTTTACCTGAATATGCTTCAATTCAAGAACCATTAGGTAATGCAATTGATACAATAAGGGCTGGAGATGTTAATGCAAAAAATATATTGATAACAGGAGCAGGGCCAGCAGGTTTACTATCTATACCAGTTGCGAAAGCTTTTGGTGCAGCTAATATTATTGTAAGTGAGCCTAATGAGTATAGAAGAAATTTAGCTAATGAATTAGGAGCAGATCATTTAATAAATCCTTTAAGTGAAAGCCTTGATGACTTAGTTTATGATGTTACAGACGGTATAGGGGTTGATTTTGTTGCAGAGATGTCAGGCAATTCAGTTGCAATAAATCAAGGCTTAAAACAAATTACTCCTGGTGGTAGCATGGCATTATTAGGTTTACCTGCTGAAGAAGTAAAATTGGATCTTACTAAAGACTTGATATTTAAAGGAATTAATTTGATAGGTGTTACTGGTAGAGAGATGTTTAAAACATGGTATATTGCCCGAAGATTATTAAAAGAGAATATGATAGATTTAGAGCCGATAATAACCCATCGTTTTCCTTTAGAAGAATTCGATAAGGGAATGGAGTTAATGAAAAGTGGTAACTGTGGCAAAATAATTTTACTTCCATAAAAGGAGGATTTCATGAATAAAGAATTTCAAGAATTTATGCAAAAAGAGTTGGAAGAATTGAAAGAAAGCGGCAATTTTAATTCTATAAGAACTTTAGAAAGCCCTCAGGGGGCCTGGGTTGAAATTGATGGGAAAGAAAAATTGAATTTCAGCTCTAATAACTATTTAGGGCTGGCAAATCACTCAGAATTAAACAAGGCAGCTCAAAAAGCAATTGATGAATTCGGGGTTGGACCAGGAGCAGTCAGGACTATAGCTGGTACAATGAGACTTCATGATGAACTGGAAGAAAAACTTGCTAATTTCAAAAAAGTTGAAGCAACTTTAACTTTTCAGTCTGGATTTAATGCTAATCTTGCTGTTATACCTGCAATTATGGGTAAAGGCGATGTTATAGTTAGTGATGAATTAAATCATGCCAGTATAATAGATGGATGCAGGCTCTCCAGGGCTGATATTAAGGTTTATACACATGGAGACCTGGACTCATTGAGAGAAGTATTGTCTGGTTTAGATGCTAATAGAATTTTAATTGCTACAGATGGAGTATTTAGCATGGATGGAGATATAGCGCCTTTACCAGGAATAGTAGAATTGGCCAAAGAATATAATGCAATGGTTCTTGTAGATGATGCTCATGGTGAAGGGGTATTAGGAAGTCATGGGCGAGGCATAGTAGACCATTTTGGCCTCCATGGAAAAGTCGATATTGAAGTCGGAACTTTTTCAAAGGCTTTTGGTACTGTCGGAGGTTGTATTGCTGGAAGTGAGATTTTAATTGATTATTTAAAACAGAAAGCAAGGCCATTTTTATTTAGTTCTGCTGTAACACCTGCTGATATTGCTGCAACAATTGCAGCAGTAGAGCTTTTAGAAAAAGATGATAGCCTTGTACAACAGTTATGGAATAATGCAGAGTTATTTCAAAAAAATATGAAAGATTTAGGCTTTGATGTAGGAAAGACTGAGACTCCAATAACACCGGTAATGATAGGTGATGCAAAAGAAGCCAGGAAATTCAGTGAGAGATTATTTATAGAAGGGATTTTTGCTCAGGCCCTTGGTTTCCCAACTGTCCCGAGGGGCAAGGCAAGGATAAGAGTAATGATTTCGGCAACCCATGAAAAAGATGATTTAGAGTTTGCTATTGATAAATTCAATAAAATTGGAGAAGAGATGGGAATTTTATAAAAAAAGGCCCTTTTTAGGGCCTTTTTCGTATTTAATCAGTTTTCAAATTGATATTGTGTCGTCTGGGTTTTTAAATTTTAATATATTATTTTCATTTTCAAAATTATTTTTATATCTAGTTATAACATCATAATCATTTTTAAAATGTAATGGAACTATATAATCAGGTTTTATTTTAGAATTGAAATAATTTACTGCTAAATGAAAACTATCTTTTAATCTAGGATCAAGAGCTATACAAGCAATTTCAATTTCTCTATCTTCTATTTTGTCTAAAGCTTTTTTGAAATCATTTTCTTCTTTTATTTTTTCTTCCTTGCTAAAGCTTTCCCAGTCCCACCAATTCAAATCTCCACCATGAAATATTTTACTTTGGTTTTCTTCGATGTAAATAGAGATTCCTAAGTCAGTACTTGGGTAAGCTTTAATATACAGGTTATCTAATTTTAGAGTTTCTCCATTTTTAATAAAATATAGATTTATCTTATCTTTTATCTTATTTGGAATTTTACTTTTAAGATCGGAACTCATTATGAAATTTGTTTTATAATTATTTAAATCCCATTGAAAAATTTCTGGATTATAATGATCATGATGGCCATGACTGCAATAAATATTTATAGTTTTCAAATTTTCTAACTTGTAAATAATATCAGGCAATATTTCTTTAGGATCTTTATAGTAATCAAAAATATGCAAGGATTTAAGATTGTTGTTATAAATAGCAACTCCGCTATGATATATATGCCATATTTTATATTTAGATTTCATTTTTTATCACCTCGTTTTCATTATAGCA
>SLSL01000063.1 GCA_007130465.1 Halanaerobiaceae bacterium
TTAAAAGGATAATCAGAAAAATCCTCCAGTCTATACCTGCCATGTCGATAAGATAGAGGATATCTCTGCTCCTCAAGATAGACAGTAGCCGGCTCGCTAATCTTATTATCCTCTTCCCTTTTCTGACCTGACATCTTCTTCAACTTTTCTCTTAGATTCATAATTATCGCCTCGCTTTAAGATGGTCAGAATCAAATCAGCATCTTCCTTGGCAGTCAGGCCAACCTCACTGCCTGGCCCAACACAGGAAGGACAGCCCTGTTCACAGGGACAGTCAGTTAATAATTCATGGGCTCTGGCCAGTAATTTGTCATGAACCCGAAACAACTTTTCGCTCAAACCAATTCCACCAGGATAACTGTCATAAAAGAAAACAGTCGGCAGACCGGTAAAAGGTGACTTAATCTGAACTGTATTATTTAAATCCCTGGAATCAGCCAGCAGGAATAATGGCGCAATATTTTCAATCAGGTTGGCAATCCCAATCAACCCGTTCTCCAGCTTATTCTGGCCGAGCTTCTCCTTCAAATCAGCCGGCGCTGTCAGCCAGTAAGCAGTCGTATGCATCTCCTGTTCTGGCAGATTAATATCGCCATAACCGACATTTTCATGGCTATTAAATTTAACCTTCTTAAACATGGTCGCCCTGGCAGTCACAGAAACCTCGCCGTGGCCATAAATTTTCTCGCCAGCACCCTGCCGTTCAAAATCCTCTAAAACCTTAAGCTCCACAGCCAGTGAGGCATCGGTATAATAATTGACATCTACCTTCTTAACTAAGGCCCGCCGATCCTCAAAATCAAGTTCCTGAACCTGAAACTGAGCGCCACCATGAATATAAATTGCCTTCTCATGAATAGTCGTCGGTGCCGCAAAATAATCAACCTTACCAATCACCTGATTCTTATTTTTAGTCATATCGATCACAGCAAAATCATCGCTGGAAGCACTCCGGAGACTGATATCCTGGGCAGGATACTTGTCAGTCATCCAGTACCATTTACCATTTCTAAAATGAAGCACCCTCTCTTCAACTAAATAATCTAAAATCTCAGCAGTCGACTCAACACCAAAAACCTCTCCCTCTTCAAAGGGCAGCTCAAAGGCCGCACATTTAATATGGGAGATCAAAATCAATAAATTATTCGGATTAATCAGGCCACTCTCAGGGGGCTGCTGAAAGAAATAATCAGGATGATTGATCATAAACTGATCTAAAGGGCTGGATGAAGCAACCAAAATAGTCAATGCCCGCTGCTGTCCCCGGCCTGCCCGGCCAGCCTGCTGCCAGACTGAAGAGACAGCACCAGGATACCCGGCAATCAGACAGGCCTCAAGCTGGCCAATATCTATCCCTAGCTCCAGGGCATTTGTACTGATAACCCCTAAAATAGAGCCGTTCCTGAGCCCTTCCTCAATTCTTCGCCGCTCATCAGGCAGATAACCACCCCGATAGCCGGCAATCTCGCTATTAGCAGAAATCTCATCTTTAAGATAGGACAATAAAAGCTCAGTGTTAAGCCTGGTCCTGGTAAAAACAATCGTCGAAATCTTATTTTTCAGCAAACGCCTGGCCAGATACTTACTCTCAAGAACATAACTCTTCCTGATGCCCAGCTCCTTATTAACAATCGGCGGATTATAAAAGAAGAAATCTCTGGGTCCCTGGGGAGCCCCATTATTATCAACAAGCTCAACATCCTTACCGATTAAACGACTGGCCAGCTCTGCTGGATTAGCAATAGTTGCTGAAGCCGTAATAAAGACCGGGTCAGCCCCATAAAATTCAGCTATCCGTTTAAGCCGCCTGATCACATTTGCAACATGGCTTCCAAAAACCCCTCGATAACTATGAACCTCATCAATTACAACATAATCTAAATTCTCAAAGAGCTTAACCCATTTAGTATGGTGAGGCAGTATCCCGGTATGGAGCATATCAGGATTGGTCAGCACAATATGGCCAGCCTGACGAATACTCTTTCTAACTGACGGTCTAGTATCACCATCATAGGTATAGGTCTTAACTCCAGCATCCAGCTTTTCTGAAAGCTCTAATAGCTCATTTAACTGATCCTGGGCTAAAGCCTTGGTCGGAAATAAATAGAGAGCCCGACTCTCTTCAGCTTTCAAGATACTATCTAAAACAGGCAGATTATAACAGAGAGTCTTGCCTGAGGCAGTTGGAGTTACAACCACAGTATCTCTGCCCTTTTGGATATGTTCAATAGCCTCAGCCTGATGGCTATAAAGCTTATCAATCCCCTGCTTTTCCAGAACATCTACCAATCTATCAGATAATCCCTCAGGAAAATCAGCATAGGTAGCCTCCTGGCCTGAAAGTTCCCTGTAATGGGTCACCTCATTTAAATTCTTTAATTTATCAGATAGCTGAACTAAATTCATTAAAACATACCTCCCCAGCCAATATGCCAGAATAGGGCAGCCCAGAAATGGACCTGGACAGCAGCCAGAAAGCCATGTCTCTTGTACTGCCAGGCTGCCAGCATCCCAAGACTTCCATACATTAATAACAACTGCACTAATAATAAACCTGGCAGATTCGAAAGTGACTCACCGCCATAACTATAAACTAAATTCGGTAAATAAGATAAAACATAAATGACCCCAGAAGCTCCAGCCAGCGGCCAGAAAATCCGCTTTATAATCCTATCTTTAGTCTCCAGGCCAATCCCGCCAAATTTCCTCCAGAGCATAACAATCAGGTAAGCACCAAAGGGAATCAAAAATAACCGGAATAATAACTCGCCACTTAAAGCAGAAATCAATACAACCAGGATAGCCTCTGGCATTTCTGGCTGAGGCAGATAGCCTAAATTATGTAAGGGAGCAAAACTCAAATCTAAAAAGATATATAAAGCCGCTAAAAGAAAACCAAGCAGGGCAGGTTCAATCCAGTAACTAAAACCAGGATACTGATCTGGCCAAATCCCAGGCAGTTTAAACTCCCTGCCAATCTTAATTCCATACAACCCTAAAAGACCGTATAAAAATAAAACTATCACCATATTTAAGACAATCTGCAGTACAGCCGGCAGCGGCAGACTATTGGTGATAAACTGATTGCCTCCTGAAATAAAACTATTAAAGCCAGTCAATAAAGTTAAGCCTGAGATCATAATAAGATACGTTTTTAACTCCAGATTCCTATTGGACTCCAACTAAAACCCCTCCTAATAACAAAGCCTGGTCAGAAAAAGAACCTTTTTCTGGTCAGGCCCCACCTGATTTATATTACTCATATCCAGATAAAATTGTATTTTCCTCCAAAACTACTCCAGATCTCCTCCAGGATTGCTCCGGGTATGCTCCGGGTCTCCTCCGGGAATGCTCCGGGAATGCTCCGGGTCTCCTCCGGGAATGCTCCTGCTTTTCTGCAGCAATACTCCTGGACTCTTCCAGTATTACTCTAATTCTGCCCTAATACAATCCAGGCAGATTCTAAATCAAATTAAACTCCTGGATTAAATAAAATAATATATCCTGAGAAAAATTAACCCGAACATATGTTAATTATATCAGCAAATATTAACAA
>SLSL01000011.1 GCA_007130465.1 Halanaerobiaceae bacterium
AATCAGCCAGAGCAAAATGATCCTATCTCAATTTATAGGGAAGCTATTGATCACAATAGGAATTTTCGCTGTGTTGAATATGCAATTGTTTTAACTGGTAGTTTGAATGCTTTAGATTTTCCTTCCAGAGTGTTGGCCTTAAAAATGAAGGATGTTGAAACAATAAAGTCCGGGGCAGGTCATGTTGTAACTGAAACCTATTCCAGAGAGTTTGATAAATGGATATTTATTGATCCTCAGTGGAATGCAATTCCTGTTATAAATGATATTCCTTTAAATGCTGTAGAATTTCAGCAGGCATTAGTAGAAAATAGAGATGAGATAGAAATTCCAGGTTTCAGTAATAGAAGGATGATTCGTTATTTTAACTGGATAGGTGATTATCTCTATTATTTTGATACAAACCTGGATAATCGTTATGTAAATAATAGTTCACCTCAGAAATTAATGTTAGTTCCTGTTGGAGCAGATGAACCTAAGGTTTTCCAGCGCAATTATCCTATTAATAATATGTATTATACTAATTCAGTTAAAGAGTTTTACTCTGTTCCAGATATTTCTAAATTTAATTAATATAATTTGCATTTAAAACTTATTTGAATTGAAAGGAAGATAGATTTTGGTGAAAAGTAGAGGTTATAAAGATGGCGATCATAGCAGAATAATGAATTTTTTAAGAGAAATGTATAAAATCAATAAGAATCAGCATTGCTGGTTACCATCTAGATGGGAATATGCAGAATATCTGGTTAATCCATTATATATTGAAAGAGGACATTCCAGCTGGGAGAAATTTATTAGAATCTGGGAGGAAGCAGGAGGAATTGTTGGTATTGCTCATAAAGAAGATACCTGTAATGCTTATTTACAGATCAGACCTGGTTATAGAAATTTAGAAAAAGAGATGATTAAATGGGTTGAGGCTAATATTTATGAAATTATCGAAACAGAAACTGGTGATAAGAGAAAGACAGTTATCTGGGTAAATGAAAGTGATAGCTATAGAAAAAATCTATTAGCTGATATCGGTTTTGAGAAAGGTGATACAGGTAATTATCTTAATATCCAAAAGTTAGATAAAGAATATAGGCCTGACTTGTCTAAAGGATATAGCTTTCTTTCTATGGATCAAGGTCTTGATTTACTCAAGAGATATAAGGTTATTTATAAGTCTTTTCATCCAGAATCTGATGAATTACAAGAAGTTCCTGGTCATTTTTTGAAGATGATTAAGGCTCCAATGTACAGGCCAGATTTAGATATAGTTGTAGCCGATATAGATGGTTCCTTTGCTTCTTCCTGTATAATTTGGTATGATGAGGAACTTAATATAGGTATGTTTGAACCTGTTGGAACCCATCCTGATTATCTCCGTAAAGGCCTGGGTAGGGCAGTTTTAATTGAAGGGCTCAGGCGGCTTAAGGAGATGGGGGCAGAGAGGGCTTTTGTTGAAGCTTATGGAGATAAGAGATATGACTTTTATAAATCAGTTGGCTTTGAAAGTTATGATATTGATTATCCCTTTACCATAATAAAATAATAAAGTGATTTTAAAAATATAATTTTTAGAAAATCTTGATTAAACCCTAAAGGTATATGGCTTTCTGTTATTTATTGCAGGGAGTTTTTAATATTTATTGAAAAGTCCTTGACAAATTAAAATAACTATAATAAACTGTATTCATCATATGAATACCATTCATTATATGAAAAGCATTTTTTATGAATAGAGGTGATTATTATGGGGAAAAAAGAAATACAGGAAGAGAGAATGAAAAGTTATTTTATTGATGCTGCTAAAAAAATTGTTAGAGAAAAAGGTGTTGGTGAATTAACAGTAAAAAAGGTAGCTACCAGAGCTGGATATGCTCCAGGTACTTTATATAATTATTTTAATGATCTCAATGAGCTATTGTTTTATTCTATATTGGAATTTTTTCAGGAATGTAAGGAATATGTCTTAAAAGAAATAGAAAATTCAACAAATCCTAAAGAAAAAGTGATTGGTTCAGCTAAGGCATATAGCTGCTACTTTATTGAAAATCCTAATATATATCAGTTAGCTTTTCTTGAAAATATTAAGATACCAAAGGAAAAATATAATGAAAAAGGTTTTGTACCAGAGATAGTAAAAATAACAGCAGAATTTTTAAAGCAATCTGCTGAGCAGGGTTTTATTAAAGTAAATGATATAGAAATAGTTTTAGGTTTAATAGCGAATTCAATTCATGGAAATCTATTATTTTATATTAAAAGGAGAGGTGTTAATTTATCTAAAGATGAAGTGATAGAGAAAATAATGAGTGAAGTTAAGTATGTAATAAACAGATAATTTTAGAAAATTAGAGGTGAAAAGAATGTTGAAATTTAGTAAGAAGAAAATTTTATTAATAGGACTTATTTTTCTGGTAATGATCGCTGGTTTTATGTTTTGGAATATAGATATTGATGTCGATGAGATTTTAGCAGATACAAATATTGGATATGTTGACTTAAGTAATTTAGAAAATGGTATCTATAATGGCAAGCATTCTGCTGGTCTAGTAGAAGTAGAATTAGCAGTTAATATTGATAATGGTAAAATTATTGATATTCAAATATTAAATCATGATAACTGGCGAGGTGGAAAAGCTGAAAAAATTGTTAATGAGGTTGTAAATAAACAGAGCCTTGATGTTGATCTAGTAAGTGGGGCTACAATTAGCAGTAAAGTTATAATTAAGTCTGTAGAAAATGCCCTGAGTAATGGTAAAAGGATATAATTGCTATGCGGATAAATTATAATAATGACTATATATCATATTGATAAATAATAAGATTAAGAGAGGAAAATGCAGAATGAGAACATTAATTGCCTATGCTTCCAAGCATGGTACAACTAAGAAAGCTGTTGAAAAATTGGCTGAGGAGTTAACTGGAGATATTGTGATTTTAAACCTCGAAGATAAATCGGCTTTTAAAACCAGAATTGAAGATTTTGATAGGATAATTATCGGTGGCTCAATCTATATAGGAAAAATTCAGAAATCAGTCAGGAGATTCTGTGATGCTAATTTAGAAAAACTTTTAAAAGCAGAGAAACTTGGATTATTTATCTGCTGTGGAGATGATGAAAGGGATATGGAGCAGATGGTAAATTCTTTTCCAGATAAGTTAATTGAAAGAGCTGAAGTTAAGGGGTATTTTGGTTATGAATATGATTTAAAGAAGGTTGGATTTATACAGAGGACAATGTTAAAGAAAGCTGCCGGGGTTGAGGAAAGTGAGTCTAATATAAAATATGGTAATATCAGTAGATTTGCTGATGAGTTTAATATTTAATTTATAACGATAGGAGAGGTATTGATTATGTTTCAGCCTTGGTATGGGAAAATTCTAATAGGATTATTTATTTTAGTAATCATTATAGCTTCATTTATATTTATTTCAAGAGTTCAGCTAGAAAGAAAAGTGCTGGCTGAAAGAGAGGAGCTTTATGAAAGCCTAGATAATGGTAAAGATATAATAT
>SLSL01000086.1 GCA_007130465.1 Halanaerobiaceae bacterium
GAAAAAATCTTTAATGCTATACTGGGTGTTGATTATTTTTTACAATTTTTATTTAATAGAGTGGGAGTTGAGTATAATTTAGGTGCTTTTCAAAAAGATTTTAATTTACCTTTTTCTCATTTGATAAGTGTTTTTGCATCTAGAGATACAAGTAGAACAAACTTTTATTTAAGTTTAGATTTACCTATTACAAAAGTGTTTTTTTATGAGAATTTTTATTTAGATAAAGTAATATTTAAGTTTGATTTCTCATTTATATTTTAATTATAGGAGCAGTTAATGGATTTTTCAATTATACGAAGTGGTGGTTTAATTAAACTTCTAACTAGATATAAAGTTACTAAGGATTCATCTGAAATTAGTCATAGAGATTTTAAATTAAATTTTGGTAAATTTTTGGCTGATGAATATAATTCAATTCAGATATTTATGATAGAGAAGGCTATAGTTCTTTTAAAATCATATAGAGGAAAACTAAAAGAATTTGCTACTGAAATTTTAGAAGAAGAATTAATAACTGATGATGAAAATGGTGGTTGGTTAACTCAGGCTTTATTTAGAGGTGCTTATAGGTTTACTGGAAGTCAAGAGACAGTTGATGAATTAGTTGATACTTTGATAGATGATAAATTGCCGTACTTTATTTATGAGCATCAGAAAGAACTTGAAAATAATTTTAGACCATTGGTTTTTAATGGGGTAAATAGAATTTCTAAAAACTTTTGGAGATTGACTGATAGGAATGACTGGCAAATATTGATTGATAGGTTATTTATTAGACCTGAATTAGCCGATACAATTAAAGTATATACTAGAGAATTTATTATTAATTGTTGGAATATAAAGATTCCTGTGATAAATTTAGATTTTACTGGTGCAAAAGATAATTATTTTAATAATTTTAAAGATAAAATGGTATTTAATATAATAGAAAATGAGCAGGAAGTTAAATCTGATTTAGTAACTACTTTAGAAATATTATTAGATACAGTACTTGAAAGCCAGACTATAGCTGGAATTTTGAAATCTATAACTGGTTTGAAATCTTTTAAAAGAGGAAATCTTAAACAGATTTTAAAGCCAGTTATTAATTACAGGTATGAAAAAATTAAATATGTTTCAGAGAATGTAATAAAAAATATCTCTAAGATGCAAGAAATTCAAGAACCTAAAAGCCTATTACAGGAAGATGTTTTAATTGAAGACTTAATTGCCTTTAGTAGAAATATATCGGTAAACAATAAACTTGAACAGTCAATTACAGAGTCATTTGAGATTTATATTTCTAGAGAAGCAGGTCATTTAAACCAATATATATCATTCAATACTATGAATTATATATCTGATTATTTTATTGAAGCAGGTTTTAATAGTCTGGACAATCATTTTCAAGCTTTGCTTAAATCTGTTGCAATAAAAGATATAACTGTTAGTCAGGTTCAGTTAATGGAAGCAGAAGCGATTGAGGAACTATTTAATAGTTTTGCTGGTTCATATCTTATCAGGCTTAAAATGTATGGGTGGTCAGGTTCGATTTTTGGCTTATTAACTAGTTTACTTACTGGAATTTAATTTTAATAATTAATTTTTTCTAGCAGGAGAAATAATATTTATCAAGAAATATTATTTAAAGGAGGCGATTATTTTGGCAACTAAAGTAAGATGGATAGGTCATGCTTTTTTTGAAATTACTACTCAGCATGATAGGACTATATTGATTGATCCTTATATTGAAGAGAATCCAGCAACTCCAGAAGGTGTGATACCTGATGAGGCTGATATGATTCTAATTACTCATGACCATTTTGATCATCTGGAATCTGTTGCTTCTTTATTAGGCCCTGAAGGTATTATTTTTGCTCAACCTGAAGTCATTACTAAGATTCAAGATGAAAACCCAGAATTAGAAGATAGAAATTTTGTTAATGATGGTATTGGCATGAATATTGGAGGGACAGTAGAATATGATGGTATAAAGGTTACTATGGTACAGGCATTTCATTCATCAGGAGTTGGGAGTCCATCTGGTTTTATAGTTAGATTAACTGATGACAATACTATTTATTATGCTGGAGATACAGGAGTTTTTTCAAGTATGGAATTATTTAATGAGCTTTATGATATAAACTTAGCGTTACTGCCAATTGGCTCTGTATTTACAATGGATCCTGCTCAGGCAGCTCTTGCTACCCGTTTATTACAACCTGATGTTGTTATTCCAATGCATTATGGTACATTTCCAATCTTAGTTGAAACTGCCGATGAATTTATTGAATTAGTCAGTAAAGAATCAATAGACACAGAAGTAAAGCCGATTAATCCTGGAGAAAGTTATCTTTTAAAATAATTAGTCTATAATTAAGGAGATGTATTTTTATGAGTCAGTCTAAATTACCTGAGATTGATTACTTTGATGTTTTAGAAAATAGGCGTTCAGTTTTTGCTTTTGATTCTGAAAAAGATTTAGATGATAATCTACTCCAAAAAATAATAAATAAATCGGTTCTTGCTCCTTCAAGCTATAATCTTCAACCCTGGAGAATTTTTGTTGTAAAAAGTGAAGAAATTAAAGAGAAAATATATGAAGAAGCATGTTCCCAGCAAAAAGTTTTAGATGCTCCTGTTTTATTAGTTATTCTAGGAGATAAAGAAGGTTATTATAGGAAAAATCCAGCCTGGAATGTTAAGAAGCAGTTAGGAAAAGTTAATGAAGAGAAGATAAATAAAATTATAAAACATAATGATAATGTGACATATAATACTTCAGATAAAGAATTGGCATTTGCGATTAGAAATAGTTCTTTATTAGCGATGTCTATAATGTATACTGCTAAAGCATTTGGTGTTGATACACATCCAATGATTGGGTTTAAACCGAAGAAAATTAGAGAAATTTTTGAAATTGAAGGTAATATTGAAATAAATATGTTAATATCAGTTGGTTATCATGATCAGACACATAAATTAAAGCCCAGGGAAGAAAGGCTTGACTATGATCAGATAGTTACTGAATATTAAATCTTAAAGGATAGGATACTAGATGAAGAAAACTCAAATAATATCAGTGCTTATTATATTTATTGTAGTAATATTTATCTCTGCAACCACCACTTATTTTATTCAGGCTTATAGATATCAGAGGTTTCAAGAAGTTAAATTAAATTTTTATGATGATATAGATATTCTTACTGATAATATGGAAGTTAACAACGATAGTTCTAGCAAGTCAGATGGAAAGTATAAGGTTGAAAGTGATATTAGTGAATTTAGTTCTAATGAATATGATATTTTAAATTCTGAAGATGAAGATATGATTGATTCACCTAGAGAAAATATAGATGATGAAGCAATAATGCCTGAAAATGATGGAAATGAGTTTGTAGAGCGAGTAAAACGTCAGGCCAAAGAATATTCTAATATATTTTATCTTCAAGGAGGATTTCAGCCAAGGGTTGCAA
>SLSL01000167.1 GCA_007130465.1 Halanaerobiaceae bacterium
AAATGAGCCAGCAGCAGTTGGCAAATTATTTAGGTTTAACCAGAGAGACTGTAAGCCGGAATATAAGTCATTTGAAAGATGAAGGTTTAATAGTTAATAGAGGAAGAAAAATTTTGATTAAAGACAGAGAAGGACTTGAAGCCAAGCTGTTACAATAACGGAGGTAATTAAGTTGATTTTATTTATTATATTAAGTGGAATATTACTAACTCTGCCACTAGGGAATCCAGGGCTTTACTGGCTTGCCTGGCTTGGACTGGTACCAACTATTATGGTTATAAAAAAGTTAAAAGATTACAAGAGGGTATTGGTTTATGGCTGGATTTTAGGGATTACAATTGCAGTTGGAGCCAGTTACTGGCTGTATCATCCGATTAATGATTTTAGCGGACTGCCATACCCATTGGTGATTATTTTCTTAGTTATTTTATTTGCCTTAGCTGGTTTGAATATGGGTTTATGGTCTGTTGCTTATAAGTTTATTGAGAGAGGCAGTAAAAAGAAGGCTTCATTATTGCTTTTAGCAGGAAGCTGGGTGGCCTTTGAATACCTGATTAATTTTATCTTTCCCTATTATCCATTTGGAAATTTAGGTCTGACTCAGACAGGTTTTGATAGGTTTTTACAGCTATCTGAATATGGAGGAGTATTTTTATTATCTTTTATTGTAGTTTTAATTAATGGTTTGATTTATAAATTAATATCTGTTAGAAGGCTTAGATATTTCCTCTTGATTATTGTAATATTTGTAACAGCTGGTTATTTTAGCGGCCAGGCTTTAGACAGACTGGATAGCAGTCAGTATCAGACTGGCGAGAGAATTGATATTGGAATTATTACGACTGAAATTCCTCAGGAGGAGAAATGGCAGGGTCAGAATATTGAGCAGTTTACTGAGTTAATAGCTGAAGAGACCAATCAGCTTTATGAGAATGGAGCCGGACTGGTTATTATGCCAGAGACGGCACTGACCTTTGATTATCCCAGAAATGGTTATTATCGAGATATGTTTCAAGATTTAACAGAACTTAACGGGTTTTTGTTACTGGGAAGTCAGGCTATCAGGGATGAACCGACTGAATCATATAATAGTGTATTTTTACTGGACAATGAATATGATATTCAGGGCAGGTATGATAAGATTGATCTGATTCCTGGAGAATTTATTCCTCTGGCTGGAGTTGCAGAGTTTTTTACTGGTCAGTTATGGGGCTCAATAACAAGAGGAGAAGAAGTTGAATATTTTAATTTTGAATATGCTGAAGAAGCTGAGGCTTCTTTTAGAGTTTTGATATGTTCTGAAATTTTGCATAGGTCAATTGATTATGCTGATTTAGTGAACTATCAATTTATTGTTAACCCTTCAAATGAAGCCTGGTTTGGTGATGGCAATCTCCAGACTCAGATGTGGCAATCTGCCAGATTGAGAGCTGTTGAGACCAGGATGCCAGTTGTTAAAGCAGGTAATAAGGCAATTGATGGCTATGTCCTGCCAGATGGCCGTTATCAGGAGATAGTTGAAAGCTCTGTAGTAGAAATAGAACTGCCGGCTCCTGGGAGGGAACCGACAGTTTATCAGGAATATGGTGATTTAATTGTATATCTATCTATTTTAATTACTCTTCTTGGCGGTGCGTTTAAGTATTTCCTTTAATTCTTCTTCATTTGGGGTAACATAAATAGACTGATGATTTTCATAATAGACAATGCCTGGTTTTGCTCCTTTAGGTTTATTTACATTTTTGACTTTTGTATAATCTACAGGAACATTTTCAGATTCCCTGGCCTTACTGAAATAGGCAGCAAGTAGAGCTGCTTCATAAATAGTGGACTCTGGGACAGGTTTATCTGTATCTCTTTTAATTATTACATGGGAGCCGGCAATCTTTCTGGTATGGACCCAGATATCATCCTGGTTGGCTATTTTCTTTGTTAGTTGGTCGTTCTGCCGGTTATTCCTGCCAACTAGAATCTGGTAATTATCTGCTGAAATATATTTTCTAGGAGGAAGTTTTTTACTGCTTTTAGATTTCTGTTTATTCTTTTTGATGTAGCCTTCTTCCGTTAATTCTTCGGCAATCTCTGAGAGTTCTTCCTCAGTTTCTGCCTGACTTAGTTCTACCTCTACATTCTGGAGGTATTTATCTTCGTGCCGGAGTTTGGCCAGCTGTTTGACTAGATGGGAACGGCTTTTCTTAAGTTTATTATATTTTTTGAATAACCTCCGGACATTTTCAGCAGGGGTTTTATCAGAATCTAACTGGATTTTAACTTCAGGTTGGTCTTCATCATAATAGTCGATTAATGTTATTTCAGAAGCTCCTTTATCAATTTTATGGAGCTGGGATTTAAGGAGTTCGCCACGACGCTTATATTTATCAGCATGTTTGCTCTGTTCTAGTTTACCTCTGATTTTATTCTGCTGACGTTGGTTCTTCTCTGAATAATTAGAGATAATATCCTGTAATCTTTTCTTTTCCCGGGCCAGATCTCTTTTTATAATATGTTCTTCATAGAAGAAATCAAAGAGGTTTCCAGAATTTTCAAAGGTTTTATATTCAATACCTTCTAGCTCTTTTAGATAAGTTAAGGGGAAAGCAGATTGATAGACAATTTTTGAATCTTCTTCATTGTCGAAACCGACTGCTGGCTGGAAATTTCCTGTTTTAATCCAGTCGATCCATTCAAAGAGTTGATCAAGGAATTTATTTTTATCTTCTTGACTTAATTCAGAAAAAGTTTTTTCCAGGTCGATTCCAGCCCTGTAGACTATTTCTTTTGTTGAGTCAGGCCCGAACCCCTGAATATTATTAAGAATAGCTCTGGGTAGATATTTTTCTGTATCTTCTTTTATTAATACTTCCCAGTTATCTCTTTTAAGTTCTCGAGGGTCAATTTTATCCTGAGGTGGTGGGAATTCATATTTAACCTTTGGCATCAGGGTTCTGGCTGAATTTTTATCTGGCCCCATTCTTTTCTGGGCATCCAGGATTATATGCTCCTGGTCAGTTAATATGACATTGCTATATCTACCCATAATTTCCAGATAGAGATAGAATTTCTTATTATTATTTTCTATAGTTATTTTTAAGATTCTTTCAAAACCAGGCTGTTCTATTTCTTTAACAACCCCATAGGTCAGATGTTTTCTCATCACCATTGTAAAGGTAGGTGGGGTTTTAGGATTATCAAAGTTTAAATCGGTAAGATGGACTCTTGACTGTCTTGGATCTATTACAGATAGCATTTTATAATTCTGATTATTATTTCGAATTAAGATTGTTAGGAATGTTTTTTCAGGCTGATAGATCTTATCTATTCGGCCAGTAATTAATTTATCATTTAAATCGTGCCGGCAATTAGCCAGCATTATTCCGTCGATTGCCATATTTATCACCTCTTAATTAAGTATAGTTTAATTAAG
>SLSL01000165.1 GCA_007130465.1 Halanaerobiaceae bacterium
GGTTCATAATAGGTACTGTGGCATGGGCGGCCATATCCCTTAAATACTGGTTCCCCTCTTCCCAGAAACAGTTACGACAGGCTATTCCATGACCGTAACTTCCAAGAATTACAGCTGTATCCTTAGCAACTTCACCATGGGAGATCTGCATTGTTGAGGTGTCAAGGAAGTTGCCATGGCCACCTAATTGGGCAAGTCCTGCTTCCATTGAGTTTCTAGTTCTGGTTGACTCTTCAAAGAACATAAGCATTGCTACTTTATTATTTAAATATGGAGTATCGATATCAAGGGCAAACTTCCTCTTTAAATCAAAGGATACATCTAATAAAGTGTCAATCTCTTCTTTTGACCATTCCTGTAATGTGATAAAATCTTTGTTTTTAAATACTGTTCTCATTTCTAAATTCCTCCTATTAGTATAATAATTTTTATATTCTACAAACCGACCAGACTTAAAAGTTTGGCGGTGTTATAGCTGAGACAAAAACAAGTGGTTCATCGCCGATACTTAATAACCTGTGGGGAATACTAGCTAAATAATAAATACTATCACCTGGTTCTAATATATAGTTTTTATCACCAATTTTAATATCCATCTTACCTTCAAGGACTAAAGTACATTCCTCTCCCTGATGAGAAAGAGGCATATCTACAGTAGTTTCACCAGGTTCAAGGGTAACTTCAATTATTTCCATTTGATGATTCAAATCCGGGCTTATTAATTCGACTTTTGAATTAGAACCAGGAAAGCCTAACTGTTTCCTCTCATCTTTTCGGACAACTGCATTATGTTCCTCGTCTTCTACTAAAAAATAGAATATAGGAACATCTAAAGCTTTTGATATCTCTCGCAAAGCAGTTATAGAAGGTTCAGCCAGTCCTCGTTCAACCTGACTTAAATAACTTGAAGTCTTATCAATTTTATCTGCCAGCTGTGCTAGACTCATATTCTGAGACCTACGCATTTCTCTAATTTTTGAACCTAGTTTAAGATTTTTTTTCATCAGCCTTTAATTACCCCCTGCTGAATAAATTCTTTTTCTAAAAGTTCTAAATCTGGCTTAATAGATAATGGTTCTACAGCTGCTTCTCTAGCATTCTTAACATCTTTTAAGCCATTTCCAGTTATTACGAAACCGACTTTAGCATCAGATTTTATTTCACCTTTAGAAACCATTTTACGAATTCCAGCTAAACCAGCAACTCCTGCAGGCTCACCAAATATTCCTGTAGTCCTACCTAATAATCTCATCATTTCATAAATTTCTTCATCTGAAACATTAATCATTTCACCATTGCTATTTTTTACACCTCTAATAGCTTTCGTAAAGTTTCTAGGATTTCCAACTGCTATACTGTCAGCAATTGTATTTTCATCAACAATAGTTAGTGGTTCTCCAGAATAAAAAGAACTTGTTATCGGAGCACAACCCTCAGCCTGAACTCCAAGTAATTTAGGAACTTTTTCAATAAATCCTATCTCTTTAAGATCCTGCAAAGCTTTCCAGGCCCCAGCAATAGTACAACCATCGCCAACAGAGAAAACTAACCAGTCTGGCAGATCAAAACCCATCTGTTCAGCCATCTCTAAAACTGCAGTTTTCTTTCCTTCGACCATATAAGGATTAATCGCTGCATTCCGGTTATACCAACCCCATTTTTCAATAGCGGCAGCTGAAAGATCATATGCTGCCTGATAATCTCCCTGGACTGAAACTACATTAGCACCATATATTAAAAGCTGAGCAAGCTTTCCACCTGGAGCTCGTCCTGGTACAAATATAACCGTCTCCAATTTCCCACCCATGGAGGCAGCATTTCCAGCCAGTGAAGAGGCTGCATTGCCTGTAGAAGAGCAAGAAATTATCTTAGCGCCGGCTTCCTGTGCCTTGACAACAGCCATGGCAGAAGCCCTGTCTTTTAAGGATCCTGTAGGATTTAGACCATCATCTTTAATCCAAATATTTTCAAGGCCAAGCTCTTCAGCTAATTTTTCCGATTCATAAATTGGAGTATTACCAACTGCCAGTGGAGGCAAAGGAGTATCATCTTCAATCGGTAATAAAGGACGATATCTCCAGATTCTTTTATCTTCTTCATTTTCTAACGCTTCCTTGCTCCAATTAGAAGCTGTTTTATCATAATCATATTCTACCTCTAAAAGCCCTTTACTGCCACATTCATCACAGAGATAGCGATCAGGAAGAGGTTTATATTCTTTTCCACAATTAATGCAGCTTAAGTGACTAACATTTTCCATTTACTCTTCCAGCTCCTCCAATAATCCTGTTCTCTTATTAAATTCATTTATTAATTCATCAATTTCTGGCGCCATCTTGTGAAGCTCTCCCCAGTAATTATCATAATCATACCACTGAGCATTTAACTCTTCTAACTCTCTACCCTGCTGCTCAATCCAGGTATAGTATTTAAGATTATGGATTCTCTTCTTTGTGTAATAGTTTAGCTCTTCAACATAATCAATTGTAGTTCCTAAGATATAGCGTTCATAATCAACTGCAGCATCCATTTTTTTATAACCATCTGCTTCTTCAATCATTTCTTCAACTCTAGAACCATAGAGTTCCATTGAATCAGTAAATACAGTTACAATAACATCATCTTCACCTAATTCATAGTATTTAGCAAACTTAATTGCCGAAAGCATATTGGCTATACAAGAGATTCCCATTAGATCTAGATTTTCAACTGTTTCCTCCGGAACTCCAATCTCTTTCAAATATTCATGTCCTACATCTGTATTAAAAAGACGAACTATATTCATAACATAATCATCATCTACTGCCATTACCATATCAGTATTCTTTACATTATGGACCCAGGGAATATGCTTATCTCCAATTCCTTCTATCCTATGGGCACCATAGCCATTATTTAAAAGTGTTGGACATTGTAATGCTTCAGAAACAGCCAGTTTAGCGTGAGGATATAATTCTTTTACTTTATCTGCAGCACCAAGGGTACCAGCAGAACCAGAAGTCAAAACGACCCCAGCTAAATTTTGCCCATCCATATCTTCAAAAGCCTTAGCCATAGCATTACCAGTAACCTCATAATGCCAGAGATGATTACCTAATTCTTCAAACTGGTTAAATACATTAATATTATCTCTAGTCTCTTTTAGCTCCCAGCACTTATCAAAAATTTCTTTAACATTACTCTCACTTCCAACAGTAGGAATAACTTCATCAGCCATATCCTCCAGCCATTCAAACCTTTCCTGGCTCATCTCTTCAGGTAGAATCGCAATTGATTCACAGCCTAATAATTTAGAATTATAAGCTCCACCACGGCAATAATTCCCAGTTGATGGCCAGACAGCTTTTTCAGAAGTCGGATCAAACTGACCAGTAACTAACTTAGGTACTAAACAACCAAA
>SLSL01000202.1 GCA_007130465.1 Halanaerobiaceae bacterium
ATATCTATTAATTAATTTCTACTTTCCAACCATCTCTTATCTTGAATTATAAATTCTTCCTCCACTTAAAAACCACTTTTTTAATTTATATTTAAGAAAATAGACTGCAGTCAATAACTTCAGCCTCTTATCATAGCCAACTAAACTCAAAATAAAATTATTTATTTTTAATCAGACTATTTATTAATTCATCTTTATTTTCAGTCTTTAAATCTAAATCAACTAAATCTGTCCTTTTAATCTTATCCAAAAGTTGATAATTCTTCATAAATAAATCGCTAACTCCAGAAAAATCTAAATCCAGCTCATTATTATTATTTTTTAAATACTCCTCAAAACTATCAATATTAGCATGAATTATCTCCTGACAGGAATTCAGGACAGTGCAAACATCATAATATAAATCCTTTAATTTATAATTAGCCAGCCTCTTTTCTCTAATATAAGAAGTATGTTCTTTATCTTCAAATTTAACCAAAACATATTTTTTATCTCTGCCATCTTTTTTCATCTGAATTACTTTATCAAAATCTATAAAATCTGTTACAGAATTGAGAAAATCATTAAAATGGATCTGTTTCTCAACCAATTCAGGTTCCATCAGATCAAATGTTTGATAAAACCCTAATTTGAATTTTGTAGTTTTCATTAATTCATAAACTTCATCGAAGATTAGTAACTTTTGCATTATTATCACTCCATTTCAAATATTATTTGTGAAACTGGCCTAATATTATTTTTTATCTTTCTTAATATATATATTAGATATTTAAACTCAATCTCCTCTAAAAAATACTGCATTTCAAGAAAATTTTATATTTACCTTTCCTCCAATATTATCCCAGTACTAACCCAGTACCAACCCAGTACTAACCCAGTACCAACCCAGTAACAACTCAAACCTGATACTTCATCAGTCTACATTAGCTCCAGCTAAATATAAAAATATTCATTAAAGCTAACCAATCTAATAAAATAAATTGGAATTTTTTCAATAAATATTATATAATAAAGGTTAGAAAGAAGATTAATTATTTAATTTAAAGGAGTTTTCCAATTAATCTAGAATTATTAACTAACTATTCATCATCAACTATGAAAGGAGTGGTTTAAATGTTAGAACTATTAGGTGCAGCATTAGTTGTCTTTTTGGTAATTTATTATTTAAATAGAACTACTCCATAATTTCAACCTCAATTTAATCGCAGATAAAAGGGAGAGAGTTATTCTCTCCTTTTTATTGTTCTTTTAATATTATATACAGTTATTTTCCAGGAGTACTCCAGGACAATCGGTTTGCTCCAGTTAAAAATCTTTATTTTCGACTTCAAATTATTTATTATTACAGGGTGGTCCAATGGCTAATTTAAGAATAATCATTTCTTTAATTAAAAAAGATCTATTATATTTCTTTAGGAATAAAACAATTCTAATTGTAGTTATCCTGCCAATACTGGCCTCTATCTTTTTTCTCTTAATAGAGACCGGCCTCTTTCAGATAGAATATAATATCGCTCTGATAACTGAAAATAATCTTGAAATTGATAGTCCTAATTATCAGGAAATAAATTTTATAGAATATCAAAATATAGAGAGAGCCCAGGAAGACCTAAATACAATTGATGGCATCCTGGAATTTCAATCTGATAATCAATTTAAACTCTACCTTAATAATCTTGACCCAACAGAAATGTTGATAATCGAAAGATATATCAATGAAATAATTATCTCGTCAATGAATTATACAATGCCCTTTGAACTAAATATTGAAATAATTGATAACCAATCACCTTTTAATGACCTTATCTCTCTCTGGTTGGCTATTACTGTAGCCATGATTGGAATAGTTGTAATGTCTGGAGACCTTGCCGAAGAAAAAGATAATAAAACTCTGGAAGGAATTTATATAGCACCAATCTCAAATAAATTATTTTTAAGCAGCAAAATTATTTCCGGTACAATTTTGGCCTCAATAACAGCAATCATAATTCTTATATTTAATTTATTTATTGAAAGCAGCTTAACTGTAAGTAGTTTATTCCTAACTATCCCAATATTATTAGCCGGTGCATTAGTCTTTAATATAATAGGTATTATAATTGGCTTAAAATCAAAAAGTCAGTCTTCTGCCCGTTCCCTGGCCACTATTATTTATTTTTTAATAGTTTTCCCAGGCCTGCTAGCAACATTTTCACCATCATTTGAGTTTATTGGCAGAATAACTCCAACCTATTATTTTATCAAAGGACTCCAATTAAGTAATATTCTAACCAATTTAATTTTTCTTTTGCTTTTTACATTAATTCTATTACCAGTTCTCATCTACTCATATAAAGAGGTGTATTATAATGAATAAAAAATTAACTAAAAATCTCATAATAATTCTAATTGTTTTTACCACTATTCTTTTAGCGACTGACAATATTCAGGCTGAGATAAAGGGCTCAGAGCAAATCCAGACTGAATCAAACGCTTCAGAGCATCTAAATGATTTTATCAGCTCTATCTATAATAATTATAAAAAGGGAGAATTCCAGGAAGTATATCAACTTCTCCACCCTGGTATTCAGGAAAATTTAACTGAAGAAGAATATGTTGATTTCCAGCAGCATAATAAAGAGCGCTACCAGCTTGAACTATCTGAAATTGAAATTATAGAAATAAAATCTATCGATACTCTCCCATCAAAATTCAATAAATACCTTTCTGAAGAAGAATATGAAAAGGCTTATGAAGCAAATGTCGAATATAAAATGGAATTTCGTTTTTTAGGTTCCAATCGGAGTCGAGATGTCGATACAGAAACTTATCTAGTTGAAAGTGACGGTCAATTATATCTGATCTGGGATCGATCAGTAATTGAAGAAGATGATCCTGGTGCCGGAATTGAGTAGTCATCCAATTGTAATTGATAATCTCAAAAAAGAATATAAAAATATCACTGCTTTAAATGGCATCAATCTTAAAGTAAAGCAAGGAGAAATCTTTGGTTTTTTAGGCCCTAATGGTGCTGGCAAAACAACAACTATGAAGATTCTACTAGGACTTTTAAAGCCAAGTTCTGGCAGCACTCAAGTTTTTAAAGTAAACTCCACAGAGTTAACCAATAATATCAGAAAAAAAATCGGGGTCGTTTTTGAAGAAAATAATCTTTATAAACATTTAACTGGCCAGGAAAACCTGGAATTCTTTTCCAGTCTTTATAATACAGCTCCTGAGAAAATCAACCAGCTCTTAGATTTCTTCGATCTTAATGAGGCCAGAGATCTCTATGTTAAAAACTATTCTAAAGGAATGAAGCAGCGATTATTAATCGCCAGGGCAATTATAGCCGATCCAGATCTCTTAATCCTTGACGAGCCTACCAGCGGGCTGGA
>SLSL01000182.1 GCA_007130465.1 Halanaerobiaceae bacterium
AAAATCCCCAGTTATTATTAATAAAGAAATAAATAATGCCACCAGAAAAAGTAATCAGTATTACCCCAAGCACAATAATATCAGAAAACTTAACTTTAATTAACTGCCAGGGCAGCAGCCCAAGCCCTATAAATACACCAATATCATTACCAAAAACAAGACCGGCTACTCCAACCAGCCCAAAAATAACTGCCAGAAATATATCCATAAATTATTTGCCTCCTGTATTCTCAGTCTCAATTCTTCTTCCTATTCCTTCCTTTCCAAAAGAACAACTGTCTCCACATGATAAGTCTGAGGAAACATATCAACAGCAGTCATATCCTCAATCCTATAATCACCTGCTAAATTCTTTAAATCCCTGGCCAGAGTAGTCGGATTACATGATATGTATAATATATTTTCAACCCTATTTTCTTTTATAAGCTCAATAGTTTCATCAGGTAAGCCTTTCCTGGGCGGGTCAAAGATTATCAGCTCATCATCGGCTAACTCTTCTGGCAGGAGGTCTTCCACAGAGCCTAACTGAAAATCCACTGAACTGCTAATTCCATTTAACTCAGCATTAACCCTGGCAGATTGTATCGATTCAAGGGAAATATCAATCCCGGTAATCTTTTCAAACTTATCAGCAAGATAAATAGCTATTGCCCCGGAACCACAGAAAGCATCATAAATTTTCCCAGGATTAATTTTCCTGGCATAATCTGCAACAATATCATATAACTTTTCAGTCTGAACAGTATTAACCTGAAAAAATGATTCTGGATAAATAGAATATTTATTCCTGCCGATATAATCAAGAATATACTTCTCACCGGCAATCAATTCAGAAACCTCACCTAAAATCCGATTCGTCTTTTCAGTATTTATATTCTGATAGATACTAACTAGAGCCTGCTCCTCATCTAAAAACTTCTTCAAATCATCTAAAACCTCTCCTGACAGAGAATTTCTCACAACCACAGTCAACTGTAACTGCCCGGTACAGAAGCCAGACCTGATTAAGAAATGCCTCAAAATACCTTTGTCAGTCTTCTCATCATAGGCCATCAGATTATGTTCTTTAAAAAATTCCAGCACCTTATCTAACAATCGATTAATCGGCTGATGCTGAATCTTACATTCAGGAAATTCTATTATCTCATGACTGCCAGCCCTATAAAACCCGGTAATCAATTCCTCATCTTTTTCTCCAACTGGAAACTGGCCTTTATTTCGGTAATACCAGGGGAAATCCATCCCTAAAACTTCAAAATCAGGCCACTCTTCTAATTTCCCAATCCGTTCAAAGGATTCTTCGATTATACTCTTTTTAAACTCCAGTTGAGCCTGATAGTCTCCATGCTGGAGCTGACAACCGCCGCATTCATAAAAGACAGGGCAGTCTGGCTCAATCCGACAGTCAGCTTCAGCCACAACCTCTAGCAACTCTGCCCTGGCCATACTATCCTTCCGTTCAGTAATCCTGGCCCTAACAGTCTCACCAGGCAATACATTCTTCATAAAAACCACTGGCCCATCCTCTGGCCTGGCCAATCCTTCGCCACCATGAACAATCTTTTCAATATTTAATAAGTACTCTCCTCCTACTTCGACAGTTACCACCTCCGTTTCCCCTGCATACTTTAACTATTAATCTCATTCAATATTTCTCTGGCTCTGGCAGGATAATCAGTAATAATCCCATCAACATTCATCATTAATAACTTGTGAATAACACTATCCTCGTTTACACCAAAAACATTAACTGCCATACCCTGATTATGACATTCTTCAACAATCTCAGGAACTACAGCAGCATAAAAGGGATGAATCGCTGCAGCATCGAGCTTCCTGGCATATTCCCAGGGTTGATAGATTCCGGCCATATATAATACCCCGGTTTTAGCTTCTGGCTCAATCTCTTTAACTTCTTTAATACTGTAATGATTGAAACTAGAAAAGATAGTTTTATTAAATACCCCAAATTCTTTAGTCAGCTCAATAACCTTCTTCTCCATACCTTCATATCTAATATAGCCATTCTTAAGCTCTAAATTAATTATATCCATATCCTGAATAACTTCAAGCACCTCTTTTAGCAGAGGCAGACTGGTATCAACAAATTCGCTGGAAAAAAAACTTCCTGCATCTAACTTCCTTATTTCCCTGGCAGATAATTCATTTACCAGACCTTCTCCATTAGTAGTCCTATCAACCTTCTCATCATGGATCACAACAGGCACCCCATCTGCAGAGAGTTGAACATCAAATTCAACTCCATCTGCAGAATCTTCTATAGCCTTCCTGAATGAAGGCAATGTATTTTCAGGTGCTGAGCCCATAGCTCCCCGATGGCCCAGAATTTTAGTCTCAATCATCAAAATCCCCCTCTAACTTTCAGCTATTTCTAGCTTTCAAAAAACTCTATATTTCAGTAATTTCTAGCTTTAAGCAAATTCTATCTTTTAGCAACTTCTTCTCTAATAAGTTTATTAGCAAGCTGAGGATTTGCTTTACCCCGGGTCTCCTTCATAACCTGACCAACAAGGAAACCAACAGGCCGGTCATTACCGCTCTGAATCTCCTCAACCACATCCTGGTTTTCATCTAAAATATTATTGATTATCTCAATCAATTTATCTTCATCACTTATCTGGGTTAAACCTTTTTCTTCAACTATAGTCTCAGGCTCCTTGCCTGTTCTAAACATTTCTTCAAAAACATCTTTGGCAATCTTAGAAGAAATAGTGCCATCGTCTATTAATTTAAGCAGACTGGCTAGCTTACTTCCGGTAATCTTTGATTCATCTGGAGCGATACCCTCTTCATTAATCAACTTTAAAAACTCTCCCATCAACCAGTTACTGACCTCTTTAGGTTCAGAATAATTCTGAACAGTCTCCTCAAAAAGATTGGCCAGTTTAAAGTCATCAGTTAAAACTTCAGCATCGTATTCTGGAAGCTCATAGTCTTCAATAAACCGCTTCTTTTTAGCCAGTGGAAGTTCAGGTAAGTTATCATCAGTCTCCTCAATCCATTCATCAGAAATTTCTAAAGGCATTAAATCAGGTTCCGGGAAATATCTATAATCATCTGCTTCTTCTTTGCCCCGCATTAAAACAGTCTGATTACTGGTTTCATCCCAGCTTCTGGTCTCCTGTCTAATTACCTCGCCATTCTCCAGCATCTTCTTCTGCCTTTCAACCTCAAAGCTCAAAGCATTTTCAACTGCTTTAAAGCTATTCATATTCTTAACTTCTACTTTTACTCCAAATTCTTCCTGCCCCTCAGGCCTTACAGAAACATTGGCATCACAGCGCAGTGAGCCCTCTTCCATATTACAATCAGAAATTCCCAAATAAAGCAT
>SLSL01000064.1 GCA_007130465.1 Halanaerobiaceae bacterium
CATCTATAATTAAAACATCATAGTCTGGCAAAGTCATCTCTCCTTATATTTAGTTAATTTATATAGATTACCCTGGCTAAATAGCCAGGGATTTTTAGTTAAATCAAAATATTAAAATGGAGCAAAGCCCTGTTCATTCCACCAATCTTCCTGAAGTAATTCATAATGATTTTGAAATTCTTCCATATGACCTTTTTCCCACTCTATTAGGGTTTTATATAATTCTTTGGCTTCTGGTGATTCAGAATTATTCGCTGCTTTTTTGTAAAATTCAATTGCTTCTTTTTCCATTTTTACTCCTATGCTAAAAACTGATAAAGCCAATGAGCCTTTAAAAATATTTTTTTTGTCCCAGTCAAATATTCCTGGCTTTTCTGGGGGTTGTTCAAAACTGAGATCAGTATCTTCTGCACCAGACATTTTATTATAAAGTTCTTTTAACCAATTTATATGCTGTTGCTCTTCGCCGGCTATTTTCTCAAAAGCAGCCTTCGTTTCTTCATCTTCAGTTCGAGCAGCTGCTAACATATAAAAATCAAAACCTTCCTGCTCAATAAGGACAGCCTTTTTAAGAATTTTATATTCTTCTTTATTCATTTATTTGTACCCCCTTATCAATTGTTACTTCAAGTATATAAAATTTTCTTTTTATTTGCAAATGATCTTCATCTTAAAAAATAAGAATATTATTAGAAGATACTTTTAGTTTTTTACTTTCTAAATTAATTTGATAAGAAAATAGATAAAACTCAGGTTTATTATTTTCAATAATTTCTTTTATCCTAGAATTTAAATTATTTAAATTTATTTGATGTTTTTTTTCTGAAAAGTTTGCAATAATTATCTTGCTTTTATCTTCTAATTCCAATGAAAAAATCAAAATGTTTTTAACTGGATCTGAGTAAATTTCACTATAAATACCATTATGAAGAACTGGTTGATCTTTATAATATTTTATTAGCTTTCGATAATGAGACAAAAGATTTTTATTTTGTTTTTCTTTATTCCAAATCATAGTTCTCCTACAGTCTGGATCATCAGCTCCAGTCAAACCTACCTCACTACCATAATATATCATAGGAATACCAGGGAGTAGAAATTGCAAAGTTGAAATCAGCTTAATTTTTTTATCTCTTTTTGATTTATCAAGCTGATTAAAGAACCATGAAACCCTAGGAGTATCATGACTATCTAGAACATTTAATAGCTGATTAGGTATTCCTGTCTTATAGTTTTTAAAGTTATTTTGAATTCTTTTACTAAAGATATCAGCCGTTATTGTTTGATCAATAATTAATGAAAATACATCTTTTTGAAGATCATAATTCATTACTGAGTCAAATTGTTCTCCTTCCAGCCACCTATTAGCCCTATACCAGACTTCACCGATAATAAAGATTTTCGGATTTATTTTTTTTAATTCATTTCTGAATTTATACCAGAATGTAGAAGAAACTTCATCAGAAACATCTAAACGCCATCCATCTAATTCTAACTTTTCTGTCCAGTATTTTGCTACTTCAAGAAAATAATTTTGAGTCACCAGGTTATCCATATTAAGTTTTGGCATCTGTTTAACATTATTGGCAAAGGTCTTATAGTTTACTTTATCAAGACTGACAGGGAAATCTTCTGGATGATACCAGTTAACATATTTAGATTTCTTACCATTTTTAAGCAAATCCTGAAAAGCAAAAAATCCTGAGCCAGAATGATTAAAAACTGCATCTAATATTATTTTAATATCCCTTTTATGGGCTTCTGTTACTAATTTTTGAGCTGTTTCTATATTACCGAAGTTTGAATCAACCTGATAATAATCATCTATATCATATTTATGATTACTAGGAGACTCAAAAATTGGTGTAAGGTATATAGCTGTAATTCCTAAATCAACTAAATAATCTAGTTTATCTATTATTCCCTGAAGATTGCCACCATAAACAGAATCGCTATCTGGTAGTTCTCCCCAGGAATTTTTTGCTATATTGTCATCCCCTGATCGATTAAATCTATCAGGAAAGATCTGATAGACCACCTGTTTCTTTGGCCAATCAGGCCAATCTGGAATATCAGATTCATTTATTATTGGAAATTGAAAGTAGCCTGAATGATGACCTCTAGGTCTTTTAATTGAAAACCCTTTTTCATTATACCAGTAACTATTTCCTTTATAATCTTCAAGATAAAAAATATATCTTACTCTAGTATCACTTAAGTTAAGCCTAATTGAATATATATCTCTTTCAGCTGTCTGATATAATAACTTAAGTTCCTTACTTTTAGAAGGATCTTCATTTTCAGTATACCTTGGCCCATAAAGAAGCACTACCCGGGAAATATCATCCCGGGCAGTTTCTATTCGTAACTCCAATGTGTTCTTATCAATAACAGACTGTTGAACTGGATTATATGAATGACTAATTGCAGACAAAATCATCCTTTAACAGCTCCACCAGTAAGTCCACTAATAATATGATCCTGAACTAACATAAAGAGAACAATTATTGGAATAGCGCCTATAATAGCTGCAGCAGAGAAAGTTCCCCAGCGAGCCCCATATTGATCAGATATGAATAGGTGAAGGCCTACAGCTAGTGTATATTGAGATGATGAGCCAAGTATAATTCTTGCAAGAATATACTCAGAATAAGTTCCAATAAACTGTAAAATAAATATAACTACAAGCATAGGTCTTATTAAAGGTGTTATAATTAACCTGAAAGCCTGAAACTTGCCTGCCCCATCTATATAGGCTGCTTCTTCTAAAGAACGGGGGATTGTATCCATATAACCTTTCATTAGCCAGGTATTAACTCCAATTGCTCCTCCTAAATAGATCAAAACTAATGCTGGATGGGTATTTAATCCAATCGCTGGAAAATACCTCTGGATATTTAAGAACAACAGATAAATAGCCACCATTGCCAGCATTTGAGGAAACACCTGGACTAAAAGAATAGTAAATAGACCCTTCCTTCTAAATTTAAAACGAAATCTTGAGAAAGGATACGCAGCAAGAGTTGTAAGGCTTACTGCAACTACAGATGTAATAATAGATATTTTAATACTATTCCAGAGCCAGAGCAAAAATGGATGCTGAGTTGATGTTGCTAGCTCTCTATAATGATCAAACGTAACTGCTGGCGGAACTATTGTTTGACCAACCAGAGTATTAGCCGGATTTATAGAAGCTGATAAGGTCCAGGCTATCGGAAACATAGCAAATGCGATTGCAAGCCAAACTATCAAATGCTTTATTAAGCCAAATTTTTTATCTCTACTCATTTTCTTTCACTTCCTCAAGTGCCCCGGTGAATCTGAAATTAAACCAGGTTATTGTTGCCGTTATTAAAAATATTACAAGGGTTACAGCGCTGGCAAGTCCAAAATCAGCCCCTCGACCTGTTTCAAAAGATAATCGGTAAGTATAACTAATTAATATGTCTGTACCACCAGCAGGAGTTTGTGCTCCAGCAATTGCCGGTCGTCCTTCGTTAAATAGATAGATAATGTTAAAGTTATTAAAATTAAATGCAAATGATGCAATTAATAATGGTGCCACAGTAATTAACAGTAATGGCAGAGTAATATATCTAAATTTTTGCCAGATACTAGCCCCATCTATTTTTGCAGCTTCATATAAATTTTCATCTATACTTTGTAAAGCTCCTAAAGTTATTAATAACATATAAGGGAAACCTAACCATAGATTGATAAATACAAGTGCTGCTCTTGTCCAAAATATACTATGCATAAATGGTAGTGCTGATAAAAAAGGTAACGAGTCTAACATTTGATTAATTACCCCTACTTCTGGATTAAAGAGACCACGCCAGATTAAAACTGAAATAAAAGCTGGCATCGCATACGGGACTATTAAAATAGTTCTATAAAACTTTCTGAATTTTAATTTGGGGTCATCTAAAATAAGAGCTAATAATAAACCTAAAACAAATGTAGTACCTACACTTAAAATAGCCCAGGCAAATGTCCAGACAAACACTCTAAAAAATGGTTGTAAAATTCTTTGATCAGTTAATAGACGACGATAGTTTCTCAGGCCAACATAGGTTCTATAGCCTGGGGATAAACGTCCTATCTCTTCATTATAAAAATGTCCCATTACTGGGGTGAATTCATAACCATCTCTTAAATCAATAATTTTGTCCTCTTCTTCTATATATTCGTACCTCTGCCTATATAAAGCAAAATTATTAAGATCTTTCATCCTAAGTTCATTATCACCATAATCAATTCTTAAATTTTCTAATCTACCGAGATTCTGAATTAATTCCTGCTGTTCAAGCCTTTCATAACCATTAATCTCATCAATTTCTCCATCACCAGTAGAATCTATTAATCTATCATCATCTGCTGATATATCTTCAATAGAGTTATCTATTGTATCTCCTAACATTACATCGCCTGTTTCAGGATCTTCAAATAATAATTTGAATTCATCATCAGATTTAAAAGCAGTAAAATTATATTCCCGGGTATCTTCAGGTAAAAATGTTCTTCCCTCAAGTTGATTAATTACCTGTTCTTTATCAAGCATATTTCCAGTACCATAATTAGTAGTAGAAATATAAATTGTATAAAAAATTGGATAAACTACTAATATGATCATAAAAAATGTTCCTGGTATAATATATCTTAATGGATATACTTTATCTGAAAGATAAATATAATTAATTAACACCATAACCAAAACTGTTAAAGCAACTAATATCCAGCCTTCTGTTGCTATTCCAACAATTAAACTCCAAAGTGCTAAAGCATTAAATATTGCTAAAAATATTAATTTTAAAAAGTAAGATTTATATTTTCGCCAAAAATCCAATTATCTCCCCTCCATTTCATGGGGTAGAAAACGCCGGCACTATATATATGCCGGCATTTTCTAGCTTAATAATTTATATTAACAATCTTTTTTTGATTATTCTCCTTCTTCAATTGTTCTAATAATCTGTTCTACAGCATCATTTAATGCTTCTTCAGCAGTTTGATCCTGATTTAATGCTAAAGAAAGTGCGTCTTCCCAGGCACTCCATACAGCTGCCATTTCAGTAATTGCTGGCATTGGGACTCCGGTCTCTGCGCTCTCTAAAACACCAGCAGTATCTGGATCTTCAGAAGCTCTATCTCCTGCAGGTATAAATGTTGGAGGACGATCATCGATTTCATAGAAGCGATACATTACATCTTCCTGAGCAACAAAATCATTTAAGAAAGTCTGGGCAAGAATTCTGTTTTCAGAGAAGGATGAAATCATAAAGCCCTGAACACCAACAAATGGTCGTGGTTCATTACCATTCATAGTAGGGAGTCTGGTAAAACCATAGTCAATACCAGCATCTCTAATATCTGCTACGGCCCATGGACCAGTTAACATCATGCCAGCATCGCCGCTTGTAAAGATACTCATCATTGTTTCATAATCAATATAAGGAATATAACCATCATAAAGTTCTACAAGTTCTTCAAGTGCTCTTATTGACCCTTCGTTATTAAGACCTATATCCAACGGATTTAATACTCCATCTTCATCTTCACCAAAGACATAGCCGCCAAAGCCACTAAAGAATGGGAACGTATGATAAGGATCTGGTTGAGGCATTACAAAACCATATTTACCTTCATCTCTATCTCTTAAATCTCTAACTATTTGAGCAAACTCTTCGAAAGTAGCTGGTGGTTCTTCTACCATATCTCTATTATAAAAAAGCCCTATAGCTTCTATAGCATATGGCATACCATATAGATCTTCGCCCCAAGTAAAGGCATCAAGTCCTGTTTCCATAAACTGTTCTGGTGCATTAAGACTGATAGGCTCAATTAAACCATTAGCAACCAATTCTCCCATCCAGTCATGGGCACCAACTATGATGTCTGGTCCTTCACCGGCAGGACCCTCTATTGCCAGGTCATCTCTAATGTCTCCAAATGGTTTTTCCTGTACTTCTACAGGTATTCCATACATTTCTTCAAATTCACCTTTGATATCTTCAAGGACAGGAGTTCTAGTATCGTCAGCCCAGATCAATAGTTGTCCAGAAGTTGAAGCTTCAGCAACATTTGCCATTCCTAAAACCATTACTAGTGCTAACATTAAACCAATTACTTTTTTCATTTCTTTTAAATCCCCCTATTAATAGTTTTTAAAGATTCTAGAAATTAAACTAGTTCTTTAATGGCTTTACCACCCCCTGATTATGATATGCTACTTAAACTTATATTTATATGAATTTTAGTGATTCCCGTTCAATAATTTCAGTTGATATTATTTCTTCTTCGCCTGTATAAGAACTATCTTCTAACATTTTAATTAACATAGATATAGCTCTTTCTCCCATATCGACAATTGGAATTTTAACGGTAGTTAGTGATGGCTTTAAATATGAGACCAGTGTATGATCATTAAAGCCTACAATACCAAGCTGATCTGGAACAGAAAAACCAAGGGCCTCAGCAGTTTGAACTGCTGCCATACCGAGAAGATCATCAAAAGCAATTAAAGCATCTGTTTTATGATTAGAAAGAATTTTATAGGCTGATTGTTCAGCAGATTTAAATGTGAAATCTGTAAATTCTATTTTAACTGGATCAAGATTCATACTATGGGCTTTAAGTGCATCTATTACCCCTTTAAGTCTATCTCCAGTAAATACATAATCTTTATGTCCTGCAAGTACTGAAAAGTCTTTATAGCCTGATTTAATTAGTTTTTCAATTAGATCAAAAGCCGCTTTATAGTTATCATTATCTACTCTAGGTATTGATGGGAATTCCTGGCTTCTACCAATTAAGACAAATGGAAAGTTATTTTTAAGCAACTGTTTAATTAGATCATCATTTATCCTTGAAGCTAAAAGGACCAGACCATCAACTCTACCTACTTTTAATTGTTTTAATGCTTCCTGATACTCATCTTCATAATTATCTGCAGCAGTCAATAAAAGACTATAATTCTTTTCCTGGGCAACTGCTGCTATACCCTGAATCACTCCAGAGAAAAACGGATTAGCTAGAGCTCTATCAGTCGGACGAGACATTACTAGACCAATAGATCTGGTCTTTTGTTTTACAAGACTTCTTGCAATTGCATTTGGGTAATAACCCATTTCATCCATAATAAACCTTACTTTTTCTTTAGTTGACTTACTAATATTTGGGCTATCACTAATCACCCTGGAAACTGTTGAAGGTGAAACCTCTGCTTCTTTTGCCACATCTTTTATAGTAACTTTCTTCATGAAATCACCTATATTCTTTTATTGCATAAATTATAAATTTAATTGAATTAATTATTAAATGCAAACGCTTGCACAAACACTTAAAAAAATATTATTCCTTATTTTATTAATTCTACATTGAAACAGGAATTCCTGCTTTTTAAAAGGAAATTTTTAAAAAGCAGGAGAATAATTTATCTTAAATATCCAGTTGGATCAACTGGTCGACCATTAACTCTAACTTCAAAATGAAGATGGGGACCTGTTGAACGACCTGTATTACCTGAGCGGGCAATAACCTGACCTCTATTTACCCTCTGACCAGAACTTACATTAAAAGAATTCAAATGAGCATAGAGTGTTCTCATACCCTGCTGATGTTCAATAATAACTGTATTCCCATAGCCAGATGACCAACCTACATATACTACTCTACCGCCACCAGCAGCTTTTACTGGAGTACCAATAGGTACTGCATAATCTTTACCATCGTGATGTCTTCCCCAGCGAGGTCCAAAGGGACTACTTATCCTGCCCTCAACTGGTCTAACGAACATCTGATTTAGTCTATCCTGATAACCAAATTCAGGTTTAGCACCTGGCAGTATAATATTTTCACCTTGAGAAAGTCTTTCAGGATTTCTTATATTATTTGCCTGCATTACAGTCTCTTTATCTAAATCATATTTAGAAATTAAGTCTGAAAAAGAATCACCTGGTCCTATTCTATACATAATGCCTCTTACAGGAAGAATCGTTAGTTCGTCTCCAGGCATAATTTGATTCATATCATTTATATCATTTGCACCTATAAGAGTATCAATATTTATATTATGTTTACTTGCAATAGTCCAAAGGCTTTCGCCTGGTCTAACTACATGAGTTTCTATTTCTGATAATAAATTGTAATTGCTATAATCTTTATTTATTGCCTGAATAAAACCTACACCAGTTATTTCTTCTAATTTCTCTTCAAGCTCTTGATCAAATTTTTCGCTAGCTTCGGCAGCTAAATTAACCTGTCTTTCAGAACTATTATTTTCCCAGGATATCTCTTTATCGCCTATTACAAAATCTGTTCTATTATTATAAAAATCTATCGGAAAAACAGTCGAACTTATGTAATCAATATTCTTTTCATCCTGACCTGATGAATTAAATAAACTAAAAGTCAAAGAAGATAAAGGGGATTCAATATCCTGCTGTTTTAATTCTGAATCACCTTGAATTTGAGCCCCTATTTCATTAATTATAGGACTGGACTGAATTACCAGTAAGAAAATGAAAATTAAACAGATCAGTGCCAACTGTTTTTTTGACATTTGTGAGCCTCATCCCCAATCTATGTATATTTATTTAATTCTTTATGTAATATTATATAACATAAAAACAAAAAAGTCCAGCCTTATATGAAATAATAGGCAAAAGGCTGGACAAAATTAAATTTAATCAACGAAACGGTTAACTGTGTCTAATAATTCAGGAACTACTTTTTCTGTATCACCATCTTTAATTGCATCACTAACACATCCCTCAACATGACGCTGTAATACCTTTAAACCAACATTTTTTAAAGCACCTCTGCTGGCTGCTATCTGTGTTAAAATATCAATACAATACTTGTCTTCTTCAATCATTCTAGCCAATCCTCTCACCTGGCCTTCAATACGGCTTAAGCGGTTTAATAAAGCTTTTTTATCTTCACTTTGTAATGAGCTCATAATATCCCTCCATCATTTAATACCCATTCCCGGTACATATATAATATACCATTTTTCTTTAAAGAATGTCAAGATTGAACGCTTGTATTTATTATTAAATTTGATATAATTAAATTACAAAATATTTGGAGGGATAAATATTAAAAAAGATCATTTTTCTACTGGTATGACTGAAGATCGTGTACTTCTTGTTGGTGAAAATAGTGAAAACATTGAAGAATTAAAAGAGTTAACTTTAACTGCTGGTGGTAATATTGAGGGTTTTATTAGATACAGAAAAGATAATGTTAATCCGGCTCACTATATTGGCACTGGAAAACTAAATCAAATTAAAGATTTTGCTTTAAATAAGGATATAAATCTTATTATTTTTGATTGTGAATTAACCCCAGCTCAACTGAGAAATTTAGAAGAGGAATTAGAAACAAGAGTAATTGATAGAACACAATTAATTTTAGATATATTTTCACTACATGCAAAAACTAGAGAAAGTAAATTGCAGGTTGAAAAAGCTCAATTAGAATATATGCTTTCAAGATTGACTGGTAAGGGAGAAGAAATGTCTCGTCTTGCTGGTGGTATAGGTACTAGAGGACCTGGTGAATCTAAACTTGAAACTGATAGAAGAAGAATCAATAAGAGAATTCATAGATTAAAGAATGAATTAGAAGAGATTAAGAAAACAAGAGATGTTCAAAGACAGGATAGAAATGACCCTATGATTGCTTTAGCAGGCTATACAAATGCTGGAAAATCGACTTTATTAAATCAATTAACTGATGCAGATAAATTAGTCGCAGATCAGTTATTTGCAACGCTAGATTCGACTATGAGAAATTTTAAGTTACCTGGAGGAAAATCGGCCATCATTTCTGATACTGTTGGATTTATTAAAGATCTTCCACACGGCTTGATAGCATCATTTAGAGCAACCCTTGAAGAGATAAATCAAGCAGATATAATCATTCAACTTATAGATGGTTCTAATGATGATATTGATAATAAAATGAATACAGTTGATAAAGTTTTAGATGATATTATTGAGGAAGATAAAGAACAGATTCTTGTTTTTAATAAAATAGACATTTTGAATCCTGAGAAAGAACAATTCTTAAAGAACTGTTATCCAGATGCAGTATTTATTTCTGCTAAAACAGGTAAAAATATAGATATTCTATTAGAGAAGATACAGAAAATAGTTTATAAAGACTTCAAAACAATAGCTGGAGTAATAGGTTATGAAGACGCTAATTTAATTGAAAAACTTCATAATAATGGAGAAGTAGAAAAAGAAGAGTATATTCAGGATGGTATATATATTAAAGCATATGCCCCAAAATCTTTAGCAGAAAAAATTAATACAAAGATAAAAAAGCCCTCTTAATAAAAGAGGGCTTTTCCTATATAAATCTAATTTAATTATTAATTTACTGCTTCATGTTCCTGGTCAGTTACGTGACAAGCTGACATATGACCGCCACCATAGTCTTTAAATTCAGGTTCAACTTCACTACAGATATCAATAGCCTCTGGACAACGAGGGTGGAATCTACAGCCAGAAGGAGGATCAACAGGACTTGGTACATCTCCTTCAAGAATTATTCTTTCCTTCTCATAAGTTGGATCTGCAACTGGAATAGCTGATAACAATGACCTTGTATAAGGATGTAGAGTATTATCAAACAACTCTCTTTTATCAGCCAGCTCAACTAATTTACCTAAATACATAACAGCAATTCTATCACTAATATGCTTAACAACACTTAAATCATGAGCAATAAATAGATAGGTAAGATCAAATTCTTCCTGAAGATCTTCCATTAAGTTAATAACCTGGGCCTGAATTGATACATCAAGAGCTGATACAGGCTCATCACAAATTATTAAATGTGGGTTTACAGCTAATGCTCTAGCTACACCTATTCTCTGACGCTGACCTCCGGAAAACTCATGAGGATATCTTTTCATATGATCAGCTAATAAACCTACTTTTTCAAGTAGCTCTTCAACTTTTTGATTTCTTTCTTTTTTATTTTTAGTAAGTTTATGAATATCCATTGGTTCACCAATTATATCAGCTACAGTCATCCGCGGATTTAATGAAGCATAAGGGTCCTGGAATATTATCTGCATCTGACGACGAACACTTCTCATATCCTTTTTATCTAATTCATGAATATTTTTACCATCGAATATAACTTGCCCATCAGTAGCTTCTAAAAGCCTAAGTATAGTTCTGCCTGTAGTAGATTTGCCACAGCCAGACTCACCTACAAGACCTAAAGTTTCACCTGGTTTTATATTAAAACTTATATCATCAACCGCTTTTACATGACCAACAGTTCTACGGAAAACACCGGCCTTAACCGGAAAATACTTCTTTAAGTTCTTTACTTCTAGCAGATTTTCATTTTCTACTGCCAAATCATTCACCTCCAGTTTATTTAAGCGGATTCATCTTCATGAACCTGCTCTTTATATTTTTCCAATTTATCAACAAACCAACAACGTGATACATGTCCTTCTTTTACTTCATGTAATGGGGGTTCTTCTTCAAAACATTTATCTTCAGCAAGGAAACAACGAGAATTAAATTTACAACCCTCTGGAAAATCTAGAGGACTGGGAACATTACCTGGTATAGCAAATAACTTCTCTATATCCTTATGTAACAGAGGAATAGACTTTAAAAGTCCCCAGGTATATGGATTAGAAGGATTAGCAAATAATTCTTCTGCAGTTGTATATTCAACTATCTTACCAGCATACATAACTGCTATTCTATCTGAAACTTCAGCAATTACACCAAGATCATGGGTGATCATCATTATAGCCATGCCGAATTCATCTTTAAGGCCATTCATTAAATCCAGTATCTGAGCCTGAATAGTAACATCAAGTGCAGTAGTAGGCTCATCAGCTATTAGTAATTTGGGATCACATGAAAGTGCCATAGCAATCATAACACGCTGACGCATTCCACCACTTAACTGGTGAGGATACTCATCAACCCGCTGTTCAGGCAGTGGAATACCTACCTTCTTTAACATCTTGACAGCCTGATTCTTAGCTTCTTTTTTTGATAAGTTTTTATGGAGAATTAATGATTCTGTTATTTGATCTCCAACAGTATAAACAGGATTCAAAGAAGTCATAGGCTCCTGAAAAATCATAGAGATATCATTACCTCTGATCTTTCTCATTTCTTTTTCACTTAATTTTGTTAAATCTTTACCTTCAAATAATATCTCTCCATCAACAATCCTACCAGGTGGCGATTCAACCAACCGCATAATTGATAAAGAGGTAACGCTTTTACCACAACCAGACTCACCTACAATACCTACTGTCTCGCCAGGCTTTATTGAGAAATCGACTCCATCAACAGCCTTAACAACACCTTCTTCAGTAAAGAAATGAGTTTTGAGATTTTTAACCTCAATTAAATTATCTTGTTTTTCCAAGAAACTCACCTACCCTTAATTAATAATTATTTAAGTAGTCCATTCTACAGCCTTCAAATATTCTGAATAAATTTAAAACTTGTGGTATTATCTCCTCCTTCTCTCCTCCATGATATTAATGGTATAAATCATGATATTAATTCCTAAAGGTATTAATATTATTGATACTTGATAATATATTTAAATAAAGATTAATATATTTAAATAAAGATTTACCGGCCATTATATTACTTCTAGATATA
>SLSL01000152.1 GCA_007130465.1 Halanaerobiaceae bacterium
AGGGGGTGCACTTTAAAAAGGAAGTTTATAAAAATTAATTAAACAAGAACTAGTAAACTAAAATTAAAATATGGAGGAGTGATTTTTTAATGTTTAAAAAGAGCCTTTTTATAACTTTCGTGTTAGTTTTAGCAATTGCTTTAATGGGTGCTCAAACACAGGCATTTAATTTATCTATTGGTGCAACTTCAGATGCAGTTACTTTAGATCCTCATGGTGAAAATGATCAACCTTCTTCCCGGGTTCGTTCACAAATATATGAACCTCTTGTTAGACAGGATGCAGAGTTAAATTTAATTCCAGGATTAGCAACTGAATGGGAACAGATTGACGACACAACCTGGGAATTCAAATTAAGAGAAGGCGTTATGTTCCATAATGGTATTGAATTTACTGCTGATGATGTCAAATTTACACTAGAACGACTATCAGCACCTGAAACTGCTGCTGATGGGGCTTTCATTGTTGGTTTTCTTGATAGTGTAGAGGTTGTAGATGATTATACAGTAATTATTAATACTGAATATCCATTTGCTCCTATGCTTAGCCATTTAGCTCACCCAGTAACTGGTATGCTAAATAGAGAAGCCGTTGAAGAAGCTGGCGACGATTATGGTACTCAGGTAGTTGTTGGTACTGGCCCATTCGAATTTGTTGACTGGGTAACTGGTTCTCATATTGATCTAAGAAGATATGAAGACTACTGGGGAGAAAATGCCCAGGCAGACACAGTTAGATTTAGAGCTATCCCAGAAAATACTGTAAGAGCAATTGAAGTAGAGACAGGTGGAGTAGACATTGCTTATGATATTGCTCCAGTTGATGAAGAAAGATTACAGGATGTAGATGGTTTATACCTTGATAAATATGATACCCTAGCAACCCACTATATTGGTTTTAATGCTCAAAAAGAACCTTTTGATGATGTTAAAGTTAGAAGAGCTATTAACCATGCTATTGATGTTGAAGCTATAACTGAATTTGTATATACTGGTCAGGCAGTTACTGCCAGTAGTCCACTTTCAGATAATGTATGGGGTGCAAATACTGATTTAGATGAATATACTTTTGACCCTGATCTTGCAAGAACCCTTCTTGCAGAAGCCGGATATGAAGATGGATTCTCAACTACCATCTGGACAAATGACAATCCATTAAGAATGCAGATTGCAGAAATGGTTCAGTCTGATCTCCGTCAAGTTGGTGTAGATGTTGATGTTCAAGTTCTTGAATGGGGTACTTTCCTTCAGGATACAGGAGATGGCTTACACGATATGTTCATCCTTGGTTGGGTTGCTGTAACTGGTGATGCTGATTATGGTCTATATGCTCTATTCCATGAAGATAACTACGGTTCAGCCGGTAACAGAACTTTCTGGTCATCACCAAGAGTTAATGAACTACTTGATATCGGTAGAGCAAACTCCGATCCAGAAGTTAGAAGAGAAGCTTATATGGAAGCTCAGGAAATTATTGCAGAAGAAGCTCCATGGGTCTTCTTAATCCATACAAGTGCAGTAAATGCACTCAGAGACAATATCTCTAACTTTACACCTCATCCAGCTGGACATCACCAGTTAAAAGATGTTGTAAAAGATTAGTTAGTTAATTAATAATATCAATTTGAATAATGAAATAATGAAATATATTAGCGATAGGCGGTTAACACCGCCTATCGTTATAATTGTTTTATAATTATTATAATAGATTTATAAAATTTTTTATGCCAAAGAGGTGGCTAGTTTTATGTGGAAATATATAGTTAAAAGATTACTAGCATTAATTCCAGTATTAATTGGAGTATCTATATTTGTATTTTTATTAATCCATCTTACACCTGGTGATCCAGCTCTAATTATGATGGGGGAACAGGCCCCTCCTGAACAATTAGAGATTATGCGTGAACAGATGGGATTAAATAGGCCATTGCCTGTTCAATATGCAACCTGGGCAGCTGATGCAGCTCGATTAGATTTTGGGAGATCGATTAGATCAAGGCGGCCTGTTATACATGAAGTTTTAGATAGATTACCAAACACAGGTATCCTTGCTTTGGCATCAGTAACACTGGCTGTGATAATCGGAATACCGGTTGGTGTGCTTTCAGCAGCTAAACCTAATTCATTTTTTGATAATTTATTTACAGCTATAGCTTTTACAGCTGTAGGTATGCCAGTCTTCTGGCAGGCGATTATGTTAATTTTAATCTTCTCAGTATTTTTAGGCTGGTTCCCTTCATCAGGTATGGGACCCAATATCAGCTATTTTATTTTACCAACTATAGCCCTATCAACTGTAACAACAGCAAGTATAATTAGAATAACGAGATCAACCATGCTTGATGTTTTAAAAGAGGATTATATAAGAACAGCAAGAGCTAAAGGTGTAACTGAGAGAACAGTCATTTATAAACATGCCTTAAGAAACTCATTAATACCTGTTGTTACAATAATTGGTCTAGCATTTGGTAGATTAATGGGAGGAGCAGTTTTAACTGAAACTATATTTGCCTGGCCAGGCATTGGTCGTCTTCTTGTTGATGCTATAAGAACAAAAGACTTTCCTGTTGTCCAGGGTACTATTATGATATTTGCAGTTATTTATGCACTAGTAAATTTAGGAACAGATATCTTCTATGGATTTCTTGATCCTAAAATACGAGCCAAATATGAATAGCATTATAAAGGAGAGTTATTATGGCTAAAGAAAAAAAACATAAGGCTAAAAAAAGAAATTTAGGAAAAAGTAGAGCTTTAAAAAGAATTTTATTTAATAAAAAAGCTATAGTTGGAGGCATTTTATTATTTCTCATTGCTTTATCTGCTATTTTTGCACCAATTCTTACTCCCCATAATCCAATTGAACAGAATATGAGAAATAGATTGCAGCCTCCAAGTAGTGAAAATCTTTTAGGAACAGATAATTTTGGTAGAGATATTCTAACTAGAATTTTATATGGAGGAAGAATTTCACTCAGAATTGGTTTTATCTCCGTTGGAATTGCAATATTATTTGGTTGCACATTGGGAATTCTTTCTGGTTTTTATGGTGGTTGGATAGATAACGTTATTATGAGATTTATTGATATAATGTTAGCACTACCAGGCTTTTTACTGGCTCTTGCAATTGTAGCTGCCCTTGGGGCAACTATAAATAATGTTATGATAGCAGTAGGCATATCTTATATACCTGTCTTTGCAAGATTAATGAGAAGCGCCGTCTTATCAGTTATAGAGAAAGATTATGTCTCAGCAGCTAGAGGTATTGGAGGAAATGATTTTCAAATAATCTTTAAGCATATAATTCCAAATTCAATTAACCC
>SLSL01000133.1 GCA_007130465.1 Halanaerobiaceae bacterium
GGTTGCAATCTTTATTGATAACTGTTATCATATAATAGAACATAAAACTTGATTAAAAGGAGTGGAATTATAATGATTAAAGTTGGAGAAAAAGCACCTGATTTTGAAACAAAGGCTTATGTAGATGGTCAATTTAAAGATGTTGCTCTATCTGATTATGAGGGTCAATGGACAGTATTGTTTTTCTATCCAGGAGACTTTACTTTCGTCTGACCTACTGAATTGACGGCAGTTGCCGTTAAGTATAATGAACTTCAGGATGCAGATGCTGAGGTTTTAGCTATCAGTACTGATAGTCATTTTGTTCACAAAGTCTGGCAGGAAGAAGAGTTATCCAAGATGATTGAAGGTGGCCTTCCATTTCCAATGCTGGCTGATCCAGGTGGAGATATTGGAAAGATGTATAATGTTTATGATGCCGAAAATGGCATTAATATAAGAGGTAAATTTGTAATTGATCCTGATGGTGTGCTTCAGGCTATGGAGATCCTAAATGAGCCGACAGGTAGAAATGTTGAGGAGTTAGTAAGACAGGTGAGAGCCCTCCAGCATACAAGTAATACCTGTGAAGCTACCCCGGCTGGCTGGCAACCTGGTAAGAAAACTTTGACTCCAGGTGAAGACCTTGTCGGTAAGGTTCACGAGGAATGGGACCCTGAAGAGGAACTTGAATAAAACAAATTAAAACTTTTATAAAACAGACTAAAATATATTGATATATAAGGCGCCCTGGCGGGCGCTTTTTCTTTTTGACGTGGTAAAGAAACTAGTGATATAATGAAGTATAAATCTATTTAGTAGTTTGAGCTTGAGTTTATAGTCTGGAGGTTTAGATAAATGTTTTATCAGGGGGTTAAGAAGGCTTTACCGGTGGCGATTGGTTATCTGCCAATTGCTATTACCTTTGGTGTTGTAGCCAGTTCGGCAGGCATACCGGCAAGAATGATAGTTCTTATGTCTCTTATGGTCTTTGCCGGGGCCAGTCAATTTGTTGCAGTTAATTTAATAGCCAGTGGTGCAGGCATTTTAGGTATAATTATAACTATATTTTTTGTTAATCTTCGCCATATCTTAATGTCAGCCACAACATCAGAAAAATTGAAAAAACAGAGTAAAGGCTGGCTTGCTTTAATCTCTTTTGGAATTACAGATGAAAGTTTTTCAATAATAGCAACAGATCCTAGAGAAGATTTACCCAGGGCATATGTTTTTGGACTTATTACAGTTCCATATATCGCCTGGGTTTCAGGAACAGCTGCAGGAGTTTTAATAGGTGAAAGCTTACCTGCTCTTTTAGAATCCAGTATGGAAATTGCGCTTTATGCAATGTTTGTTGGTTTATTGATACCAGAAATTAAGAGATCAAATAGCAAACTAAAAGTAGTTACTCTGGCAGTATTTATTAGCTCAGCTTTAAGCTGGTCGCCATTTTTCAATTTATCAGAGGGTTGGATAATAACTATAACAACTTTGGTATCAGCTATTTTTGCAGCCAGGTTTATAAAAGTAGAAGGTGATAGAGTTGGCAAATAGTTATTATCTAATAATTATCATAGGAATGGCTCTTGTTACATATATTCCAAGAATGTTTCCACTTGTAATCCTATCTGACTTAGAGCTAACAGCTTTCTGGAGGAGATTTTTATATTATATACCCCCTGCAGCCTTGAGTGCATTAATATTTCCTGGAATACTTGGGGCTACAGATTCAAGTATTATAGCAGTTATTGGAGGTATTGTTGCAGCTATAATGGCATATTTAAAGTTTAATTTATTAACGATCGTATTATCTGCAATTGCTGCTGTCTTTTTATTTCAGTATTTAATTTAATAGATATTAGCTAAGCTAATAATATATGTGGTTGTCGTAAGGCAACCACTTGACTTATTTTCAGGTTAAATATATAATCTGCTTAAGATGTAAGTATTTTCAAAGATTATTGCTGTTATAATTCAGAATATTAATAAATATATTTTTGCTTTTCTAAAGGGGGAGAAATTAATGGCACTTATTAGGCTGGAGAAAGCCAGTAAAATTTATCAGCAGGGTGAGATTGAGGTTCCGGCTTTAAAGGAAGTTGACCTTGAAGTTGAGACTGGGGAGTTTTCGACGGTCTTTGGGCCGTCAGGTTCTGGGAAGACGACAATGTTGAATCTAATTGGGGCACTGGATAAGCCGACCAGTGGTTCAGTTTATTTTAACGGGGAAAATATCGTTGAATCTGATAAGAATCAGTTGGCTATGCTGAGGAGAAATTATGTTGGTTTTATCTTTCAGAGCTATAACTTAATACCGGTATTGACTGCCTATGAAAATGTTGAATTTGCGTTGAAGATAGCCAGGGGCAATGAGGGCAAGAAGACGAAGGAGAAAGTTATGAATATTTTGGCTAAAGTTGGTCTGGATGGCTTAGAAGATAGAAAGCCTAATGAGCTCTCTGGCGGGCAGAAGCAGAGGGTTGCTATTGCCAGGGCTTTAGTGAAGGAGCCGAAGCTGGTGCTGGCTGATGAACCGACTGCTAACCTTGATTCTGAGACAGCTACCGGTGTTTTAGAGACGATGCTGGAGATGAATCAAGAATTGGAGACGACTTTTATCTTTTCAACCCATGACCCGATGGTTATGGATTATGCTCTCAGACTGATTGAGATTCGTGATGGCAGGATATCCAAGGATGAGAGGAGAGATTAGCCATGTATTTAATTCGAATAGCCTGGAGAAATCTCTGGCGTCGGAAGCGGCGGACCTTTGTTACTGCTGGAGTTTTAGCTTTAGCAGTCTTTATATTTCTGTTGATGGATTCTCTGATGGGCGGCATGGGCGATATCTCATATAATAATATAATAGATTTTGAATCTGCCCATTTAGAAATTGGTCTAGAGGAATACTTTGATGCTGAAGAAGATACAAATCGTCTCCGTCAAGCTTTTCCTGTAGAAGATAGTTTAATAAATAATATTGAAGGAATTGATGGTTATGAGAACCATGTTCAGGCCCTCGATTTCCAGGCTAATATAAGCTCTGGCAGAGATGAATTTCCTCTCAGAGTAAGAGCAGTTGAGCCTGATAGATATCGTCAGGTCTTTAATACAGATGAATATATAACCGATGGCCAGTTTATTAATCCAGGCGATGAAGGGCTGGTTATTGGAGATAGATTATCAAGACTATTAGAAATTGGTGTTGGAGATTATTTTACTCTTTTATTTAGAGATACTACTGGAAGTTTTAATACAATAGATGGCGAAATTCAGGGAATAGTCAGTACACCTCACCCTGACATGAATCTTGGAGTTGTTCTTTATGATATA
>SLSL01000264.1 GCA_007130465.1 Halanaerobiaceae bacterium
AAAATGAATGATAATCAACAGAATAGATTAGCCCAAGAAAAAAGCCCATACCTACAACAACATGCTGATAATCCTGTTAACTGGTTTCCCTGGTCCAAAGAAGCTTTTATAAAAGCCAGAAAAGAAGATAAACCTATCTTCTTATCAATAGGCTATTCAACCTGCCACTGGTGCCATGTAATGGAAGATGAGTCATTCAATGATAAAAATATAGCTAAATTTTTAAATGATCATTTTATTTCTATAAAAGTAGATAGAGAAGAACAACCAGAGATCGATTCTATCTACATGGAAGTCTGTCAGGCAATGACAGGTCAAGGAGGCTGGCCCCTTACTATCTTAATGGCTCCTGATAAAAATCCATTCTTTGCTGGAACCTATTTCCCTAAAAAAGACTTGCTTGATATTCTGGCCCAGGTTAAAAATCTCTGGCAGAATGAAAAAGAAAAATTACTAAACCAGAGTAATAACATTACAGAAGCTTTACAAAAAGCCCACTCTTCTAAAAATTTTAAATCTAATTTTAATATTAATAAAGAAGAAAAATCTAATTTAATTGAATTAGCAGCAAAAAATTTAACCAATCAAGTTGATCAAAAACACGGAGGTTTTGGCTCTAAGCCTAAATTTCCTCAACCACAAAAGGTACTCTTTTTACTTCAGTATAACAAATTATCTAGCCAGAAAAAATTCCTGGAATCAGCAAAATTGACTTTAAATAAAATGGCCAGAGGTGGTATCTATGACCAGATTGGATATGGATTTGCCCGCTATTCAACTGATAGAAAATGGCTAGTCCCCCATTTCGAAAAGATGCTTTATGATAATTCACTTCTTGCTCTTGCTTACTTAGATGCCTATCAGGCAACTGGCGAACTTGAATATATGATAATCTCCGAAGAGATTCTTGAATATCTGGAAAGAGAGATGCTGTCACCAGAAGGAGGCTTTTATACTGCAGAAGATGCTGATGTTGATGGTGAAGAAGGAAAATTTTATCTATGGGATAAACACGAAATAATAAATATATTAGGTGAGAAAAAGGGGACTGATTTCTGCAAGGATTTCGATATTACCAAAAGCGGGAATTTCGAAAGTAAAAATATACCAAATTTAATAAATTCAAAGCAAAGCCTCCAGGATATTCGATTAAAATGGAAAGCTGAACTAAAAGAATTACATCAAATTCGAGCAGGAAGAAAACGGCCATTTAAAGATGATAAAATACTAACTGGCTGGAATGGTCTTGCAATCGCCGCCTTTGCCCGGGCAGGCAAAGTATTGAATGAAGATAAATATTACTCAATAGCTGAAAATGCCTTTGATTTTATAGATAAAAATTTAAAGAATAAAGACGGTTCATTACTAGGGAGATATCGTGATGGAGAGGCAGACCATCCAGCCCAATCAGAAGTATATTCATTTCTGATTTTCGGCTTAATAGAATTGTATCAGGCAAAATATACACCTAAATTTATTAAAGAAGCTATAAAACTGAACGAGATAATGTTAGATAAATTCTGGGATGAAAAATCTGGAGGTTTATTTGTAACTTATAAAGACCAGAATAATTTGCCATTTAATAAAAAAGAAATCTATGATGGAGCTATACCTTCAACTAATTCAATAGCAGCATTTAACTGGTACCGTCTCTTTACATTGACCTATGAGGATAAATACAGAGAATTAGTTGAAAAACAGCTTAATTATTTTTATAGTCAGATTAAACAGCAACCCCAGGAGTTCACTGCATTTATATCTGCTTTAATGTTAGAATTAGCAGGCCTAAAAGAGATAATAATTGTAACAGATAAAGAGGAATATATTAATGAGCTTAAAACTATTTTAAATAGTAAATATCTCCCCTTTACTAATATTTTATTATTAACACCTGAATTAAAGGATGAAATAAAAGAAATAAATAAACATGCTGCTAAAAGAAAAAATAAAGATAAGTGGACTGCCTATTTCTGCCAAAATCAAACCTGCCAGCAGCCAATAACGACTTTAGATAAATTTAAAAATATGGTATAAATATAAGAGGAATGTATTGAATGCTGACTATGCGTCCGGGGCTGTTCTTTTGAATTAAAACCATACCCAAAATTAAAAGAAAATGCAGTTGCGGATAGCAGCAACAATCAATATGATGAGGAAAGATGTATTCGCTGTTGTGTTTGCATTGAAAATTGTCCAGCAGAAATACTTAAACTTGCAACTAAGAATGAAACCAAAAACTTACAATCATGATTTGGCTTATAATAAAATAATAAGGGGTTAGCTATTAGTCTTAAATAAATAGCCAACCCTATAAGTTTATTTATCTTTTAAAAAGTTTCAATAAATCTTTAATGCTTCTTCCACCAACAAGGAGATCATTCTGATATTCTGTGTCAGTAGCAGTCAGTTCCCAGTAATGGGTATGCACACCTCTACCAGGATAAAAATCTAATAATCCTGGATGAATTTCTGCTAAAGTTATTGGTGGTGTAATTAGTGGTGGAATATAAAAACTAAAATCCTGCCAGCCATAAGTCTGAAAATCCGGTAGAGGATCTTCCATAATAACAGTTAAATACCTATTAGGATTTCTTCCGGTTGATAAAGGATAAAATAGTTGATTTGAAACTGTTCTCCAGGCATCTATATTGACTGCAGGTAGTTCTGGGTCTGTTATTTCTAATATTGAAAAGTGGAACCAGCTAAAATTTTTCTGATAATATTCAATTACATTATCTAAATCAGTTTCAGAAGCTTGTATTCCATCCAGATCGGCTTCAGCCAGGAATTGATTTACAAAATCTTTTATCTGATCCTGGCTCTCAAATTCTTTAATTTCAGTTTTATGCTTATCCATAAAGGAATAGTCAGGCCTATCTTCATAAAAATAGTCTGGCAGGTTCATACCCCGCCGCCTTGCTTTAAAATTTTCCTGGGGTTGATATATTACATCCTCATTCTGATAGGTATCTGTTGGCGGTGAAGTAAGCGGCATTATTGCTAATAGTTTTCCTGGACTATCAACTTCAAGTTTCAATTTCTGAACAGTTATCTGCTCTTCTGTATTCCAGAGTAAGCCAGCATGCTCTTCATGATTATCAATCTCAAAAGTACTGTCTAAAGGTAATAGGATTCTAGACTGACCAGGGAGACTAAAAAACAGCAGGAAAAATATTAAAATCAGAGGCACAAGAAACTTTTTCATAGTATTTTACCTCCCGGAGAATTTAGTATTCTTATAATAATTATATATTGTCGTAGGCGTCACTCCCAGACGGGAGGCGATCTTGCGAAGGCTCAGGTTGTGA
>SLSL01000077.1 GCA_007130465.1 Halanaerobiaceae bacterium
ATCTTATGACCTCCTATTTCCTAGAAATAAAATTATAGCAAATAAAATTATATTATGCAAATGCAGGATTACCTAATTTAATATATAAGTAATAAATATAGAAATAGAATTTATACTCTGGAGTTGATAAAAATGACTGATAATAATGAAATTAAAATATTTGCAGGAAGTTCAGGTGAAAAGTTTACAGAAAAAATCTGTAACTATTTAAATATTAAACCTGGCAAATCTGAAGTTATTAATTTTACTGAAGGAAATATTATGGTTAGAAGCAATGAAACTGTAAGAGACAAGGATGTTTATCTTGTTCAGTCTATTGGACTTAGGCCTAATAATGAATTTACAGAAATTTTATTCTGGATGGATGCATTTAAAAGGGCAAGTGCTCAATCAGTGACTGCCATTATACCTTTTTTCAGTTATGCTCAAGGAGATAAGAAAGATGAACCCCGAGTATCAATTAGAGGAAGAGTATGTGCTGAATCAATAGAACTCGCAGGAGCTGATAGAGTAATCACTATGGATCTTCATAGTCCTCAAATCCAGGGGTTTTTTAAAAAACCAGTAGATCACCTATATGCAATGCCTATTCTCTGTGAATACTTTAAAAACAATTATGATTTAAGTAATACCGTAGTTGTATCGCCTGATGCAGGATTTGCTAAAGAAGCAAGAAGATACTCAGCTTATCTAAATCGACCAGTTGCTATTGGCGATAAAAGGAGACTTTATCATGACGAAAATGCAGAAATACTCGAAATAATTGGTGATGTTAAAGGTAGAGATGCATTAATTTTCGATGATTTTAGTATTTCTGGGGGAACTTTAGTTGATCTAGCCAAAAGTTTAAAAAATCGAGGAGCCAATAAAGTTTTTGCTGGATTATCTCATATTCTGTTAAATGATAAGGGAGTAAACAGAATTGAAAATAGTCCTATAGAAAAAGTTGTAAGTACAGATTCTGTAAATAATAATTTAGTAACTGATTCTGAGAGAATAAAATTAGTTTCAGTTGCACCTCTTTTTGCAGAAACTATATACCGAGTTCACAATGGTTTTTCTGTAAGTTCTTTATTTGAAGGAGTCCCTGAAAAAGTATTGAAAAGTTCTAATATATAATTAAACTAAAATACTACATAAAAATTGCAGGCAGTTTTCTGCCTGCAATTTATTAATTAATTACTAATCTGTTTTTGAATCCCTTCCTGTTTTAAATCAAAAGAAGCTGCTTTTAATAATTCATATACAGCTATTGCTAAAAAAGCATCTGCTATATGATGCAAAGCTGTTCCAATACCAACAATTATACCTGCATCTGCCAGTGAAAAACCAAAAGGTAGCACAATTAAAGCTTCACCAATTGCATGAATTGGAAATATTAAAAATAAAGCAAGTTTAAAACTATAGCCTTTTTGAATTAATAGTGCTCCGGCTCCTCCAACTAAAATGTGAATAGCAGCTCTAGCACCTATAACCGGCCCAGTAACTAAAAAGAATCCTAAGGCAGAGCCAAAGCCCACAAAAATAGCTGCAAAGGGACTAATCAATATTGATAAAAAAACCGGCAAATGTGAAGCAAGTGTGGCTGAAAAAGGTGGTATGTAAATTCTTAAATAAGTTCCAAAAACTAAAGGTATCATCAATGCCAGGGCAGTTAATAAAGCTGCATATACAAGTTCTTTGACTTTCAATTTTCTTTTTAACAAATCAAAATCCTCCTCCAGATTTTATTTCTATTATATTATCTCAATATGCAATTGATTTGTCAAGTGTATATACAGAAAAATTTAAATTTATTTACCCTTCTAATAAATACCCTTCAGCTGATAATGCAGATTTTAAAATTTTTAAGACTTCATTATTAGATACCTCAATAGTATGAAGATGAATTCCATCCGTTAATTCAGCCAGTAAACCAGCATTATTATTTTCTACTTTCTCCAGAAATTCTTCAACTTCTTTTTTATTAGTAAGCATTAAATTACCTTTAAGTTCACCGTAAATTGGATGTTCCACTTTAACATCAAGAATCCGGGCCCCATGTTCAATCATTATCATCAACTCATCTTTTACCAGATCGTCTCTGTGATGACAGGCAATTGTAGCTTTTAAAAAAGGTGATCGATTTTGTTGCAATAAATAACCTCTTGATGTAGATAAGATATCTACACCCTCTGCTCTAATAAGAGCTATATCCTGTACAATAACCTGACGTGTTACCTGAAATTTTTCTGCTAAGTCAGACCCAGTATATGGCTCTTTGCTACTTTTTAATATACTTATTATTTTCTGACGCCTTTTATCTGGTTTTAATGACTTATTTGACAATTTGACCATCCCCTTTTAACCAGATTCTATTAATTGAAAAATCATTATCAAATGAAACTATATTTGCTGTTTTCCCGGCTTTTAAAGAGCCATAATAATGATCAAGACCAAGACGTTTAGCTGGATTATAACTGGCTAGATCCCAACTATCAACCAAATCAAGTTCTGTATTTTTATAGACAAATTTAACAGCATCAATTAATTTTAAAGTTGATCCAGCTAAGCTTCCATCTACTAAGCGAGCTTCTCCATTTTTAATAGAAACATTTAACCCACCTAAGTCATAATCTCCGTCTTCCATTCCAGCTGCTCTCATTGCATCTGTAATCAAAATAATCCTTTTAGGACCAACTAACTTTAAAGTTATTCTGATTGTAGCAGGATGAAGATGAATCCCATCAGCAATAATTTCCATTGTTGTATTATCACTGTCTAAAAATGCTCCAACAGTGCCAGGCTCCCGGTGGTGAAAACCAGTCATACCATTATAGAAATGGCTAGCCTGTTCTACACCTAATTCTATAGCTTCTGACATCTCTTTATAATTGGCAGCAGTATGGGCTGTTGCTACAACTGTATTATTTTCTTTAAGCCTTTTAATTACATCTTCTACCCCGGGTTTTTCAGGTGCCAGAGTTACAATTCTTAAATTTTTGCCTAAAATATTAATCCAACTATTAATTTCTCCTATAGCGCCTTCTCTTATAAACTCTGGATTTTGAGCCCCTTTTTTAGCCTGACTAATAAAAGGCCCTTCTACATGAGCTCCAAGTAAATTTATATTTTTTTTAGAACTAATTACGTTATTAATTCTTTTACAGGCAGTTTCAAGCTCTTTAGGTGTTGCAGTTAATGGAGTGGCCAACCAGCCAGTTACACCTTCTTTTAATTTATATTTGCTTATCTCTTCTAGAGAATTATCTTCCTTATCCATTACATCATATCCATTTCCACCATGGCAGTGAATGTCAATTAAACCTGGAGCCAGATATGAGCCTTCTAAATCTAATGCTTGCTGATATTTTTTTGACTCTGGACTACCCTCACCTACCTCTTTTATTATATTTCCCTCAATAATTAGCCAGCCCTTTTCAATAATTTTATCTTCAATAATAATATTCGCATTATACAATAGTTGGATTGTCACCACTCCTAATACTAATTATATTTTAGACCAGATCCTGTTAAGATAATAACAATATTTTCATTAGAAAGATCTTTATTTTTAAAATAATTTATAGCTCCAGCCGGACCTACTGCAGAAGTTGGTTCTATATAAATTCCCTGATTCCATAATTGTTGTAAGGCCTCTTTAATCTCAGGCTGTTTTACTAAAATAACATTCCCGTTACTTTCTTTAATCGCTTCAACAATTTCTTTTTTTCTTGCAGGTTCTTTAATAGCTATCCCTTCAGCCAGGTTTTTAGTATATGTATTGCTTTTTAGATTTTTGCCATGAAACTCATCCCAGATTGGAGAAACTGGTTCTGCCTGGACAGCAATTAATCGAGGAATATCTTCTTTAACCAATAATTCTTTTAAACCATGCCAGATACCTAATAATAAAGAACCATTGCCTACAGGCAAAATGATTTCATCAATTTTCTTTAAATCTTCAATAAGTTCCTGGGCTATAGTTGCAACCCCAGCAAAAAAAAGAGGGTTATATACGTGAGAGGCATAATAATTATCTCTGGCTGCTTTTTTGACTGCAAAGGATGTTGCTCCCCTATCTCCTTGTATTTTATGAATAACTGCAGCTGTTGATTCAATTTGAGCTATCTTTCTTGGACTGGTGTCCTCAGGAAGATAAATATTACAGATAATGCCAGCAGCTGCTGAATAGGCAGCAACTGCTGCCCCGGCATTCCCTGAAGAATCTTCAACTATTTCATTTATTCCAGCTTCTTTTAATTTCCCAACCAATAATCTTGCTCCTCTATCTTTAAAAGAACCAGTAGGTTGATAATAATCAAGCTTATAATAAATTTCATGACCGGCTAATTCTTTTTTTATTAAAGGAGTCTTAACTTCACCTAATTCCAAGTCTGTTTCATACTGAAAAGGCTTTTCAGGTATTTTAAATAAACCTCCACAATTACATTTGAAATTTCTAGAGTCAAAAGAGTATTTTTCTCCACAGTTCAGGCATTCAAATTCCATTTAAAAAATCCACCTCTCTTAATTTAAAGAACATGGGATCCTTTAATTTCAATATTATCGCCATGTGGTTTTCCAGCAATAAATATAAACCTTGATTCATCAGCAACTGTCCTTACTTCCATAGAAGTTTCAGATGTTAATAAAAGACCTTCGCCTTCATTAAGTTTTGTATCTGCTTCTATTATACCATCAATTACATATATAATTCCATGCATTTCATCTGCAAGTTGTAAATTAAATATTCCACCTATCTCTATTGTAATATCCTGAAGCAGTAATTCAGTCTTTAATTTAATCGGTGAACCAGGGCCAATTAAACTTCTAATTGTTATTTTTTCTTTTTTCTGAATAGAAACATCTTCTGGTTTTAGTGCTTGATATTCAGGTTCTGAATCTTTCATACCTGCTGGTAGGTTTATCCAGATCTGCATGCCATGAGCGTAACCAGCTGTTCCTGGAGCCTCAGAATGAACAATACCTTTGCCAGCATTAAAAGTTTGCAGCCCCCCCTGTCCAACCTCCTGTTCATTACCCTGATTATCCTCATGGCGAAAAGCTCCTCCAAGCATATAACTTATAGCTTCAAATCCACTATGCTCATGGGGAGCAAATTCATTCGGTGCTTCCACAAAAAATTCATCTATTAAAACAAAGGGATCAAAATGGTTATGATAAACATTTGGGAATAATCTTTTGACTATTGCTCCATCACCTTCCGGTTTTTCAACAGCAATTATCTTTTTATTTTCTTTTAACATAGTTTTCCCTCCAAACTATTCTTCTTTTTTACTGGATTCTTATTGATTGTTCTGTTAATATTATATATAGTAAATAAAATAAAAACAGTAAAATATGAAACATTGCAAGGAGGCTTTAATTTTGGATAATTGGCGTTTAATAAAGACAGAAACTAATGATGGTTTTTATAATATGGCTATTGATGAAGCTATAATGAGAAACCATCAAGAAAAAAAGGTCCCACCAACAATAAGATTTTATAGTTGGAATCCAGCTGCTTTATCTCTTGGTTATTTCCAGAAGTTAGAAAAAGAAATTGATCAAGAAGCCTGTCAAAATGCTGGTATAGATATCGTTAGACGTTTAACTGGCGGTCGAGCTATCCTTCATGATAAAGAATTAACTTATAGTATTACTATTCGAGAAGATTATAATCTTCTTTCTAATTCTATTGTAACAAGCTATAAAGAGATAAGCCAGGGGTTGGTAAATGGTTTGAATTTATTAGAAATTCCTGCAGAGCTTAAACCAATGGAGCGAGGGAAAAAATCACCTAAAGGTAATTCAGCTGCCTGTTTTGATGCTCCATCCTGGTATGAAGTTATTCTTGAAAACAAAAAACTAATCGGTAGTGCTCAAACTAGAAAAAAAGGAACTATATTACAGCACGGTTCATTACCTTATGAGATAGATCCTAAAAAAACATTCAAATTATTCAATTACTCCAATGAAAAGCAAAGAAAAAGAGCACGGAGAATCTTCTCTGCTAAATCAACTTCATTAAGAGCAGCAGGATTTAATGTTGATGAAGAAGAGTTGCAACAGGCCTTAATAAAAGGTTTATCTAAAAATTTAAGTTTTAATTATTCTCTTGAAAATTTAACAGCTGAAGAGTTAAAATTAGCTGATAAATTAAGAAAACAAAAATACTCTAAAGATAAATGGAATAAAAAACGCTAGGAGGCTTTTTATGTCTGAAAGAAATACTAAACAAAGAAAGAGATTGCCTGAATGGTTAAGAGGCAAAGATCCACTGCAAAGAGGTATGGTCGACACAAAAAAAATGTTAGATGGGCTTGAAATAAATACAGTCTGCCAAAATGCACGCTGCCCAAATATTGGTGAATGTTATGCTAAAAAAACTGCTACTTTTATGATCCTCGGAAGAAATTGTACAAGAAATTGCAAATTTTGCGCTGTTCAAGGAGAAACACCTGAGCCAGTGGATCCTGAAGAACCAGCCCGGATTGCTAAGGCGGTTGATAAGTTAAAATTAAGACATGCTGTTATAACTTCAGTAACTAGAGATGATTTAGAAGATGGGGGAGCAGAACAATTCGTTAAGGTTATTCATGCAATAAGAGAGGTAAATCCTAATATTACTATTGAGATCCTAACCCCTGATTTCAATAATGATAACAATGCAATAAAAAAAATTATTGAAGCCAGTCCAGAAATATTTAATCATAATATCGAGACTGTCCCCTCATTATATAACCAGGTCAGACCAGAAGCTGACTATCAACAGTCACTTGATGTTTTAAAAGCTGTAGCAGATGCAGGTGATATAATAATTAAATCTGGATTAATGTTAGGGCTAGGAGAAACAGAAGATGAGCTAATACAGGTTTGGAAAGATCTCTTAAAGTCTGGCTGTGAAATTTTAACTATGGGACAATATCTACAACCTGGTCATGCAAATATTCAAGTAAAAGAATATATTAAACCAGAAAAATTTAAGGAATTAAAGGAAAAAGCTCTAAAGCTTGGTTTTAAAACTGTTGCTTCTGGACCACATGTCAGAAGTTCTTATCTAGCTGAAGAGACTGGCAAGAGTCTCATGGGTAAATAAAGAAACCCACCTCAAAGTTGAGGTGGGTTTCTTTTTAACGAAATAAATTCAGGAAGCGATCTTCATATAAATGATAGACTCCCCAGCGGTCCAATTCCTGTTTTAATACTGATGGGTCTTTATCCCCACTTTCTACTTTCTGAAATAACTTTTCTATCTCATCTCTAGCAGCTATTGGGAGACCATCTAAATTTCTAGTAACCCTTGCTCTTCCATCCTGACCTCTAGTTAGATATCCTTTAGATTCCATCTCTGGAACCTGAGATTCTTGAGCACTTCTAGTCATATATTCCTGGGCAAATTTCATCAATGAAACATCCCAGAGATCATCCAGGCCTACAATAATTGCAGTTAAAAAATCAGAATCCTCATCAATCTCTTCCTCTATACGCCTGGCAGTTTCATCGATATCAGCACTAATAGTTCTGACACTATCAATTTTTTGGGTGTAATGCATCTGATAGGCTATACTTGCCATGTCAGGATCCTGGCCTTCCATCATCTTAATTGCTTTCTTAGCCTCTTCACTAAAACCATCTGCTTTTAATAAATAACCAGGTGTAATCAATTTAGGCTTATTCCAGTTAATCCAACCTTCTCTAATTCGAGTTTCAGGTCCCTCTTCTGGATAAATATCTAAATAAGCAGGTTCAGTTAAAACATAATATTTTAATTCTGTATCTTCTTCGTTCGACAGTAATTGGCGGGGGGATTTTAAAATCTCAGTCGCTTCCAGAGCTTCTTGAATTCTTGCTTCATATTCCATTATTTAACCCCCTTCATTATATTCTTTGAGTTCATTCTATATCATATCAATTATAGAATAATTATTCAAACTTATTCTGTAAAGTCTTAACATATTTGTCGACTTCTTGTATGTTTTCAGATGAGCCATCTTTAAGACTACTCTTTTCAATTGATAGACAGGCTAATGGTTCTTTTTCAACCAATTCTTCCATCTGTATTAATGCTTTTGAACTGCCTCCACCACCATGAGTTGCAAAAAAAGCAACTTCAGGAAAAACTTCACTATTACCAATCAAAAATGTGCGGATAGCAGGTGTTAATCTTCCAGCCCAAATTGGAGTACCAATAATAACTAAATCATAATCAGCAAACTTTAAATTGAAATCTTCTATTATTGTTACATTTGATGTAATAGCATCAAAACCAGCTCTTAAAAATCCAATTAAACCTTTCCTATTTCGTCGATCTTTAATCTCTAAAGTTTCACTTTCAAGTTTATCAGCTAAAACTTTAGCTAACTTTAAAGTGTTTCCTGTATTTGAGTAAAAAACAATTAGTGTTTTCACTATTAATCATCCTCTTTTTCACTAAAAAGAGTCGTTAAATCCTGGTTTAAGACAGGATCACATGGAATCATAAATAAAGGCAATTCTGCTTTTCTAACAATTCTATCGGCAGTACTCCCAATCTTTAACTCTTCTAGATGGTTAACTCCCAGTGTCGGCATCATGATCATTGTTGCATTCTCTTCTTCTGCAGCTTCCAAAATCAAATTGGATGCAGAACCAGAACCAATTTTTATAGTAACATTTTTTATTTTATCATGATCTTCTAACTCTTTTTTATAAGAAGAAAGATCTTCTAATGCCTTGCTCTTTTTAATCATAAATTCTTCCTCATCAAAACTTTTCTCTATTGAATGGACTAAGATAATATCATGAAAAATATTATCAAGGGACTTTAAGATCCTGACAATTAGGTCTGAACAAGTTGTACAGTCAATAGGAACAACAACTCGACTAAACTTAATTTTACAAATAGGATCAAGCTCGTCTTCTTTGCCCTTTTCATATTTCTCAATAAAAACTGGAACCCTGCTATTATGAAGAACTTTAAAAGTCGTACTTCCTAATATTATTTGCTTGATGATTCCCTGACCATGGGAAGCAATTAAAATCATTGCACAACTATTTTCTTCAGCATATTTTGTTATCTCTTTTGATGGCTTTCCAATTACTATTTCAGTTTCAACTTTAAAGCCTTTATTTCTGACTTCTTCTTCTAATTTGTTCATTTTTACTCTTCTTTCATCAATAACATCAGCACTAACTCCCCGTCTTTTTTCCTCAACTACATGAAACAATATGACAGTATTTAACCCCAGGCTTTTAAATTCGTCCAGACAATCTAATAATTTGTGGGCACTTTTAGAAAAATCAGTTGCCAGCAAGATTTTTGTATCGAACATTAGGCTACCCCCTGCTCTATTTATTTAGAAGTTCTCTTAATTTTTTATTGACTTTCTGGCTGCCAGCTATTACCTGCTCGCTATTAGTCCTTAAAGTTTTTCCATTAAAATCAGTTATTATTCCACCAGCTTCTTCAATAATAAGAATTCCTGCTGCAATGTCCCAGAGATTTAATTCTATTTCCCAGAAGCCCGAAAATACTCCACTAGCAACCTGGCAAAGGTCATAGGCTGCTGCTCCTGTTCTCCTGATCCCTCCAGCTTCTGGTAAAATTTTATTGAAAAGTTCAAGTGCTTCATTACTCTCCTGATGAGAATAAGGAAATCCAGTTGCAATAATTCCATCCTTGACATTATATTCTTCATTGACACGAATTCTTTTGTCATTATAATAACTGCCCTTACCTCTTTGTGCTGAATAAATATCGTCAAAATAGGGTAGATAAATAAGACCATATTCTGGCTGTTCATCTTTATATAATGCAAGGGAAATAGCAAAAATCGGAAACCCATGAACATAATTAACTGTTCCATCAAGAGGATCTATAATCCAGCGATATCTCGAATCATTACTTTTATTACTACCCTCTTCAGCTATTATAGAATGTTCCGGATAAGCAGATGAAATTTCTTCTACCAGTATTTTTTCTGATTTCTTATCAACTTCTGTAACCAGGTCAATCTTTCTATCTTTACTATTTATTTCAATATTTTTCTGAAAATTATCCAACTGAAGTTGGCCCGCTTTCCTGGCCCAACTTTCTATTTCTTTTAACATCGATAAGCCTCCTACCTGATCTATCCCATTAAATGACCTAAGAAAAAGTTTACTAAATAAAAATAAATAAAAAGTCCTGTGATATCTTTAATGGTTGTTATGATTGGGTCTGCCCCGGCAGCCTGATCAAAATCTAACTTGAAAAGTATATAAGGTATTATAAAACCAAGACTACTAGCAAGTGTAACAGTAAAAACAATTGATAGTGCAACTGCAATACCAAAGCCTGCCATCCCCTGCCAGAGATGAGCAACTAGGCCAGATATAGTTCCAAGTATGGCCCCCATTGTAATACCAACTGATATTTCTTTAAAAAGATGGCGCATAAAATAACGGATATTTATCTGCCCGAGGACAAGAGCTCTAGAAAATATTGTAGAAGACTGGGTACCAACATTTCCTCCCATGTCCATTACAACTGGAATGAAAACAGCTATTGCTGCAACTGCTTCAAGGCTGGCCTCAAAACCTTCAATGACAAATCCAGCCATGAAACCGCCTATTAAAGTTATAACCAGAAATGGTAAGCGAGCTTTCCAGATCTCTGGTAAAGACCCTTCTATTAAGACCCGGCTCCTACCTTCCTGTCTCTGATTCAATGCACTAATACCAACTTTATCAAAAATGTCTTCTGTTGTTTCTTCTTCAATAACATCAAAAGCATCATCAACAGTAATAATACCAACTAATCTATTCTCTTTATCAACCACTGGAACTGCCAGAAGATCCTGCTCCTGTAGCAAGCGGGCTACTTCCTCCTGGTCAGTCCCTGTAGCAACCTTTATCGGATCAGGTTTCATGATCTCCTCTATCTTTTGATCGCCATCTGCCATGATTAAATCTCTTAAAGATACACTTCCCTCTAACAAACGGGTATCTGTTGTAACATACAGATTATAAACTGTCTCTCTATCTTCACCGACAGCCCTTAATTTCTTCATAGCTTCATCAATCGTCGTCCCTCTTTTAAAACGAATGTAATGAGGAGTCATGATATGCCCTGCTGTCTCATCCTCATAACCCATTAATTCTGAAGTCTGATTTCTTTCTTCTTTACTCAGATTATTTAATAACTTTTTAGCAACTCTAGCTGGTAATTCATCCAATAAACGAACTCTGTCATCAGGGGCCAATTCTTTAAAGACCGAATTTGCCTCTGTTTCAGCAAAATCAGAGATCAAATCCTCCTGGACTTCAATATCTAACCTTTCAAAAACTTCCATTGCTAAATCCTTATTTAATAGCCGATAACATACAACCCTGTTAGCCCTATCTAATTCTCGCATTATCTGCATTAAATCAACCATATCTTCTTCATTTAATAAAGTCTTTAATTCTTTAACATTTTCATTTTCCAGTAATTCAACTACTCTATCATAGACTTCCAAAATAATCCCTCCCATAAATACACAAACGGCTCCCCTGATCTGGAAGCCGTAATACATACCCAAAAGTTTATAATACAATAAATAGGTATAGTTCAAGCTCCTCGTCCAGGGTTTAGCACTATAAGACGTAGATAGCTCTGCTATCAGTTACTTTAAGCTCTCCTTACGCCGAAGTAGCCTGTTATACCCATTGGCGTCTCTGGACGTTTTTAGGCAGCAACTTATATTCAAAATAGTAGCCTCACTTAACGAGCAATATTCTTTTTAATAATTAAATACTCATATATCCTACTTTATCATGATATAACAAGAAAGAATAGCTGTCAAATTTATTAATATATTGATGGGGGAACAGTTAATACAGGTATAGAACTGTCCTTTATTACTGTATCTGTTGTACTCCCTAATAATTTAATCTCAGGAAAATTCTCACCTGATTTTGTCATCATTATTAAACTAATCTTCTCTTCTTTTGCAACTTCATTAATTTTATCAGAAGCAGTTCCCTCTTCTATTTTTATCTCTACTTCGTTAGTTAAATTATGTTTTCTTAAATAGTCAGACAACTTATTTAATTCTTTCCTTGCATTTGAAATCTGATCATCTAGGTCATCTTCATCAATAGAACTTTCAATTACATGGAGCAATTCTATTTTAGTGAATTCTGCATTACCTTTTAAGGATTTTACCATTTCAACAACTTTAGCACTTGCTGAGGATAAATCCAGAGGCAATAAAAGACGATTAAATATTTTAGGAGATATTAATTCAAGACCACTTAAATTATTATCACTTTGCAAAAAATCTTTATCAGCATAATTTTTAAATTTATCAATAATTAAAGGTGTCTTAACCTGACGAGCAATATTATAAGCAGTATGTCCAATCGGAATATCTTTAATGAAACTCTGCCCATGAGAAGCTATTAGCATTAGAGAACAATTTTTTTCATCTGCCAGTTCTTTAAGTTTGATAGCAGGATCTCCTTTTAAAATTTCAGTTTCAACTTCTAAACCAGCCTTTTGATATTCTTTCGCTATATCAGCCAACTTTTTCTTTATCTCCTCAACTCCACCCATTTTTTTTGTTAACTTGAGTTCTAAAACATGAGTCAGTAGAATTTTTTCTAACCCTGCCTCTTTAAATTCA
>SLSL01000075.1 GCA_007130465.1 Halanaerobiaceae bacterium
GATAAGGTGGTGAATTTAGTGACTTTGGAAAAACCAGATCAATTAGTTCAATCAGTGGATAGGACTTTTGATATATTAGAAATTTTAGTAAATTCAGATAGGGGACTAGGAGTTACAGAAATAAGCAAAAAATTGAATATTCATAAAAGCACGGTATATAGGTTGTTAGCAACACTTCAATATCGTGGTTATGTCAAGCAGAATGAAGAAGGAAAATATAGTATAGGTTTTAAATTATTTGAACTTGGCAGTTCAGTAATAAATGATTTAGATCTTAGGTCAGAAGCTAAGCCGTATTTAAGAGAATTAATGGATATTTCTGAAGAGACTGTTCATTTAGGTGTTTTAGATGATAATCAGGTTGTTTATATAGATAAAGTTGAAAGTCATAATACAATTAGAATGTATTCGAAAATTGGCAGAAGAAACCATGCTTCCAGTACCAGTCTTGGGAAAGTAATTTTAGCTTATTCAAATCGTGAGGTTGTCGATAAAGTTATTAGAGAAGAAGGTTTAAAAAAGCTTACTGAGAATACAATTACTGATGAGGAACAGTTCAAAAAGCATTTAGCAAAGGTTAGAAGTCAGGGTTATGCAATTGATGATGAGGAACAGGAATATGGGATTCGTTGTATCGCTGGACCAATCTTTAATCATACAGGGGATATAATAGCAGCTTTTAGTATTTCAGGCCCAACTATGCGGATGACCAAAGAAAAAGTAGAATCTCTAAAGCCGGTGATTAAAGAATATTCTAAGAAGATTTCTGAATCATTTGGTTGTAACGGCTTTGATTAATTATTTTTCTAGCAGTTATAATTTTAAATAACTAAAATTAGCAATAAAATTAAATGGTTGATGAAATTATAAGTGTTATAAATTACCCCTGTTTATTCAGGGGTTTATTTTGTGTAGCTATGCAGGAATTTGGCGAAAAATATATAAGTATTGGTATATAGAAATTTTATGAATGTATTTTTGATAGGTCGTGTTCACATATAAAACTTTTGGAAATTATATTTTTGATGGGATTTAAGCTTAATAGTTTATGTCAGGAATAATTTTGAGAATTAAGAACTCAAAAGATATTCCGTCAATCGGCTAATTGATAATGGTGGCCGGTGGTGATATCATAGATATAGGCAGGTCAATTTGAGGGGGATTACAATGAATACTATCGATTATGAAAAATATCTGGGAAAATATGATGAGACGACAGGGCTTTATCCTAAAGGGTTAGAAGAGATTGGCGAGAGGTATCATGATAAAGGTTATCTGACCAAAGAGGAGCTTTATGATCTGGCCCATCTTAATTCTACAAGGAGTTCATATCATGTTAAGAAAAACCCTGACAGTAGAGTGGAGAAGGTAACTGAAGTTGCTTATGGCCTCGATGATGAGTTTTGTCAGCTAGCTCTTTATACAAGCTTGACTGGAATTGGAACTCCGACTGCTTCAGTTATTCTGACCAGTTTAGATGATGAGGTTCATTGTGTTATTGATACCAGGGTCTGGGCGACGCTCTGGAGACTCGGCTATTTTGTTAATGAGAAAGAGAACTTTAAGCCTGAGGATTATATAAAAATTATTGATGTCGTTAGAAGGCTGGCAGCTGATACTGAGTTTACAGTTGCTGAGGTTGGTTATGCTTTATTTGCTTATGATGTTGTTCATCGTGAGGGGAATTTGCATTAATGAAGTAGTTTTATTTTTTAAATGGAGGAGATAAGCCATGGAGTTTTCAAAAGATAAATTAAATGAGCTTGCTGAAGAATTTGATTTTAAGCTAGTTGTGCTCTATGGTTCTGCTATTACAGGCCAGATGACTGAAGATAGTGATATAGATATAGGGATTCTGTTAAATGAGAATAAAGCTTCAGAAAATTTTCAAGAGATTAGTTTCTTAGCTAAATTAGAAAATGAATTATCTAAAATTTTTGCTGGAAAAGTAAGAGAGATAGATCTCTCTATTTTAAACTTTGCCAGTCCTTTATTAAAATTTCAAGTAGCCAGAAAAGGAGAGCCGATATATGAAGAAAATATAGGTGATTTTAGGAATTTTCAGGTGAAAGCGATGAAGGAAAATCAGGATGCTCGAAAGTTTTATAATCTAGAAAGAGATTATATTAGAAGCTATATAAAAGGAGATATAGAAGATGACAGACGAAAAGTTAATCCGCCGCAAGTTAAGTAAATTGGTTCAATCTTTGGATGAGCTTGCTGTGATAGAGGAATATACTCTTGAAGAATATCTGCAGAATTTCTTTATAAGCAGAACTACTGAGCGTTTAATTCAGTTGATTGTAGAAACTGCAACTGATATTAATGGTCATCTGATAATTGAAACTGGCAGAAAGCCCCCTGAAACTTATTACGATTCTTTTATTATTTTAGGTAAATTAAATATAATTAGTTCTGATCTTGCTGAACAATTGGCTCCATCTGCAGGACTCAGGAATAGAATTGTTCATGAATATGATGAAATAATTGATAAAATAGTATATGAAAGTGTTAACGATGCTTTAAAGTTATATAAGCAATATGTCGGAGAAATAGAGGATTATTGTTTTAAAGAATAGTTATAGCGAAATAGGATGTGGTTTTATTGAATAAATTTGAGTTATACGAGGAGATGAGATTTCATCTGCTTGGTCAGGGGTTTGATGTTGAAAATTATAAAGAGATAAATTATGGCCTCCAGTTTATGGTGAATTTTCAGGGGGAGTCTGAGTTGATTAGGATATTTGAGAGCAAGAAGAAGGGGACCCGAGTTGATCTTTCTCAGGTTAAGGATGATGAGGTGCTTGAGCTTATTAGTAAGTCTGAATCTGCTGCCAGAAAAACTATTAGAAAGAATGAAACCAGCTCAGGGGATAGTACTGATGGTGGGCCAGAAGATCAGACAGGTGTTGAGCCAGGAAACACTGGGGCTGGTCTGGATGGTTATGATCAGTTAATTGGTGTCGATGAATCTGGTAAAGGTGATTATTTTGGGCCACTGGTTATCGCTGGAGTTTATCTTGATAAGAAGATGGCAGAGAAATTGGCCGGTTATGGAGTTTCTGATAGCAAGAACTTAACGGACAAGAGAATTAAGAAGCTGGCAGCCAGGATTAAAAAAAGTTGCATATATTCTATTGTTACAATTAAGAATCCTAGATATAATCAATTACATAAAAAAATCGGCAATCTAAATAAGATTTTGGCCTGGGGCCATGCTCGGATTATTGAAAATTTTACA
>SLSL01000197.1 GCA_007130465.1 Halanaerobiaceae bacterium
ACTGATTTAATGGAGGTGGCTGGAGAATATCTGGTGGCCAAAGGCGGAGCTGAAGGAGTCTTTTCTCTGGGAATCATGGGCGGCCCAGGGATTACAATTAAAATAGGTGATGGTAATAAACGGGCTATTCCGCCGGTTATTATGAAATTGCTGGCTGAGTTTATTGATTTGAGTGGAGAGCAACTGGATTCTTTAAGTGAATACGAGGAACCTTTAGTGACCAATCACAGGGATCATAAAGTTGGAAAGATTCTGCCGACTTTTGAATTAAATAAATTAGGAAAATTAGGAGGAGAAAATTTTGCTAGCAATTAAAGCAGGAAAGATTGAAACGATGACAGAGGCAGGAAGCTTGAAAGACGGAGTTATTCTGATTGAGGATGGTAGGATTAAAGCTATAGGTGAGAATATTGAGATTCCAGAGGGTGTGGAAGTTTATGATTACGGCGATAAGACAGTTCTCCCAGGCTTAATTGATGCCCATACCCATTTAGGTATTGGCGAAGAAGGGATTGGCTGGGAAGGCAGAGATTATAATGAGACTACCAGTCCTATAACACCTGAGCTGAGGGCGATTGATGCTATTAATCCAGCTGATTTAGGGTTAGAAGATGCCAGAAAGAGTGGAATTACATCGGTCATGGTTGCTCCAGGGAGTGCCAATGTGATTGGTGGAGAATGCCTGGCTATGAAGACTACTGGTGAATATGTAGATGATATGATTATTAAAAATCCTGTTGGAATTAAGGCAGCCTTTGGTGAAAATCCAAAGAGGGTCTATAGTGAGCAGAAAAAGTCTCCTAGTACCAGGATGGCTGTTGCCGCTGAGATGCGCAAAGTTTTCATGGAGACTGAGGATTATATCAAGAATAAAGAGAATAAAGAAAATGATAAGGATGATTCCTTTAAGCGGGATATAAAGTTTGAAAGTTTAGCCAGGGTTATTAGTGGTGAGATGCCATTAAAGACCCATGCCCACAGAGCTGATGATATTATGACTGCTTTAAGGATTGCAGAAGAATTTTCAATAGATTTAACGATTGAGCATTGTACCGAGGGGCATAAGGTTGCTGAAAGACTGGCTGAAGCCGGGGTGCCAGCAATTGTTGGGCCGAGCCTGACAACAAGATCTAAAGTAGAGGTTAAAGATAGAGACTTTAAAACTGCTGCTGTTCTTGCTAAGGCAGGAGTTAAAGTTGCTTTGATGAGTGACCATCCTGTAATACCAGTTGATAATCTGATGGTCTATGCTGCTCTGGCAGTCAAGGCTGGACTGGAGCGGAACGAGGCTTATAAAGCAGTCACAATTAACCCGGCAGAGATTTTAGGTATCAATGATAGGGTGGGCAGCTTAGAAGCCGGTAAAGATGCTGATTTGGTTGTTTATGCAGGTGATCCACTGGATATAGCTGCTAATGTTGAGGCTGTTTATATATCAGGTGATAAGATATAATAAATAAGTGGGGGATTTAGTTCTACAACTTTTAAAATAATATGAGTTTTTCTTTTTTTGCACTAGGGGGTTATTTACTTTTAGTTAATTGGTTTGATATAATTAAAGTATGAGTTAATCTTATCAGGCTGTTGGAACTGAGAATGATTATTAAGAACTCGGAGGTGAGCAGGAGCATACCCGGAGCAATCCCGGAGCAATCCCGGAGCAATCCCGGAGCAATCCCGGAGCAATCCCGGAGCACACCTGGAGGAAAATAAGAGGGTTTATGGTGGTGAATTCTGGTTTTAGCCTGGTTAGAGGGAATTAATATTTTAGTTTAAGATTGAGTGGCTTGTAATTTGGCCGGATTTAGACCGTAATTAGACCGAATTTAAAGCGAAGTTGGAGCGAAACTAGACCGAAGTCAGACCGAAGAATGAGCGTATTTATTAAATAGGTGAGCTGGCTTAATTTTATATAATTTATCTCTCTCAACCAGGGTATAAATCTGGTTGAGATTTTTTATTTAAAAAGGGTTTGTTTTTTTAAGAGGTTATGTTATAATAAGAACAAAGAATATTGTTATTAATTTCTCAATATTAGCACATTAGGGGGGAAGAGGATGTTAATTGATGAAATAAAAGAAATTCTGGCAGCAGAGAATTTATATCAGCCGGAGTTTTCTTATGAAGATATAGATATAACGACAGCCTGTGGAGCAGATTTAATGAGCGATGTTCTGGCCTTTTCTCAGGAGAAGACCCTTTTATTAACTGGATTGGTAAATCCACAGGTTGTAAGAACAGCGGAGATGACTGATATTGACTTGATTGTATTTGTAAGAGGGAAGCAGCCTCCTGATGATACTATTAAGCTGGCTAAAGAAAAAGAGATTATGCTTTTAAAATGTAATTATTCATTATTTCATAGTTGTGGTCTTCTTTATCAAAATGGGATTAAGCCTGAGAATATTATAGGGACAGGATAAAAATGAAGAAGGAATTGTTGATCAATTCAAAAGTTAGAGAAGGGGATTTTAAGCGAGGAGGAGAGGTTTCCAGTAAATTAAAGGAGACTTTACAACAGTTAGATTTAGATTCAAAGATTATTAGAAAGGCTTCGATAATAGCCTATGAGCTTGAAATAAATATCATTATCCATTCCTATGGAGGCAGGTTAAAGGTCAAGATATCTCCGGAGCAGATATTGATTATTGCTGAAGATGAGGGGCCTGGGATAGAAGATATTGAAAAGGCGCTGACTCCAGGCTTTTCTACTGCCGGCAATGAGGTTAGAGAGCTTGGATTTGGGGCAGGAATGGGCCTCTGTAATGTTGAAAAATTTTCAGATGAGATGGATATAGAAAGTGATCCTGAGGGAACAGTAGTTAGAGTAGGGATTGATTTTTAAGGAGGCAATCATGGATAAGACCCATTCAGTTTTTTTAGTTGAGGAGGAATGTGAAGGTTGCACTAACTGTGTGAAAAACTGCCCGACTAAGGCTATCAGGGTGCATCAGGGTCAGGCTTCGATTAAAGATGAATATTGTATCGACTGTGCTGCCTGTATAAGAAATTGCGAGTATCATGCTAAAGAAGCCCTGACTACAGATTTAGAAGAAGCTTTAGCCAGGGAAGATAATATAGTTTTGATACCGCCGAGCTTTTATGCTCAGTTACCTCCTGATTATAATTTAAGTAAAATTAAACAGAAGTTAATCAGTTTAGGTTTTACCGGGGCTGTGAATGTTTCGATAGGGGCAACGATTTATTCGGCCTGGCTGAAAAATATCTTAAATAATAAGGAGTCAGGAGAACCTTTAATTTCCTCGGCCTGTCCGGTAGTCGTTAGATATATTAGAT